>NZ_JAKEIP010000029.1 GCF_021474425.1 Streptomyces muensis
GACGGGGGCCGGGTGGGGCGGGAGGTCTTCCTCCAGGCCGAGGCGATCTTCGGCAGCGACGACGTGACGCTGGCCGAGTTCGCCTCCTGGCTGCACTTCGCGGCCAAGGCGACCGGTCACGAGGAGTACGCCGAGCAGATCGCGAAGGCCGAGCCGGGCATGCCGTGGCGGACGGTGTGGGCGTGGTGGCGGCCCGCCAACTGGTTCGTGGCCCACCCGAGTCTGAACGGCGACTACTACCAGGTCCACCGTCGTCTGCATGAGGATCGGCTGCTCATCGAGGTGGCGACGGACTGGCGCGGCTGTGTCTGGCTCGACGCGGAGACGGGCGCGAGGGTGAGGCTCCAGGTCGAGGACACGCTGCCGAAGGCCCCCTGGTCACAGGAGGCACTGGACGCACCCAGCCTGTACGAATGGAACCTCACCGCGCCGGTGAGCTGGGAGGGCGCGGCCGCGCTCGCCGCCGAGGGCGGCAGGACCCGCTATCTCGTCCAGGACGCCTCGGGCCTGGCGGTGATCGAGACGGACGCGGAGGTGCTGCGGGACTGGCCGCGCGGCGAGGGCATCGACTTCTTCTCGGCCGAGGAGGCGCTGCCCGAGACCGAGCCGGAGGTACGGCGGCCGCAGGGCCCGCTCACCGCGGACCGGGTCGACGACGCCTTCGGTGAACAGTATGTGCTGCGCATACCCGAGAGCGACCTGCCCGAGGGCCTCGAACACCCGGGCAGCAGGCGCTTCTTGAGGGACATCGGCCTGCCCACGATGTGGTTGTGCCACGGCGCCGAGTACGAGGCCCGTCACCCCGAGGCCATGCGGCCGCCGGCCGACGAGGAGCTGCCGGGAGACGGCCTGCCCGAGGGGGTGACCGCCTCGGACCTGATCACCTTCGGCACGGTCGACTACGGCGACCTGTATCTGCACCGCCACGACGGGTCCGTGCACATCTGGAGCCGCCTGGGCGGCCCGACCGACAAGACCCTGGTGCGGATCGCCCCGGACCTCGACGTCTTCACCCGCGTCCTGGAGGCCGTCTACCGCTACAGCAACGCCTGCTGGCACTCCTATCCGGTGGAGGGAGGCCAGGATGCGGTGGCCGAGGTGTTCAAGGAGGAGATCGACAAGCTGTCCCCCGGACTGTTCGACCGGGACACACCCTGCGGCGAGGTGTGGAGCTGGCTCTACGCAGGGATCACCGAGCTGGGGGTGGACGGCTTCTGAGCTTCCAGGCACCTCCGGACGCGATGAACAACGCCTGGTCGTATGGCTAGGGTGGCGGGCGTGGACCTCAACGCCGTGCGCACCTTCGTCGCCGTCGCCGACGCCGGGCAGTTCCAGAAGGCCGCCGTCGACCTGGCTCTCACTCAGCAGGCCGTGTCCAAGCGGGTCGCCACGTTGGAGCGGGACCTCGGTGTGCGGCTGCTGACCCGCACGCCGCGCGGGGCCGAGCTCACCATCGACGGGCAGGCGTTCCTGTCCCATGCGCGGTCCCTGCTCCAGGCCGAGGAGCGGGCGCGGGACTCGGTACGTCCCGGGAGCCGCGCCCTGCGTGTCGACGTGGTCGGCCGGCGGGTCGCGCTGGCCGGGCTGCTGCGCGACTTCCACCGGGCCCACCCCGAGATCGCGCTCGACATCGTGACGCTGCCGAGCGCGGAGGAGGCCGTGGCGGCCGTCCGGGACGGGGTCATCGACGCCACGTTCCGGGCGGTCGCCATGCCGGGGCAGCGGATCCCGGACGGCATCGAGTTCACGCCGGTCCACGACGAGCCGATCCTCCTGTTCACCGGCCCCGCGCACCCGTTCGCCCGTGCCGCCGCGATCTCCCCCGCGCAGCTGGCCGGCCACCGGATCTGGATGCCGGGCAACGTCCCCGGCGTGGAGTGGACCGCGTACTACGACGCGCTCGCCGCCGACTTCGGGCTGACCATCGAGGCGACCGGCCCCAACTTCGGAGTCGAGGCCCTCATCGACACGATCGCCGCCTCCTCGACCCTGGCGACCTTCCTCGGCACCCAGACGCCCCTCGTGTGGCCCGCCGGCCACGACATGCGGCTGATCCCGCTGCGCGACCCGACGCCGGTCTACCCGCACTCGATCCTCTGGCGCGCCGACAACCCGCACCCGGCGCTGACCGCGGTCCGCGAGTACCTGGCCGCCGTCCACCACGACCCGCCGGACGGCGAGGTCTGGACACCGCAGTGGGCGCACCGCTCTACGAACGGCTCCTCAGGTCGGCGCTGACCGCCGCCGCGACCACCCGGTCCCGTTCGGCGGAGGTGAACCGGCCCTCGGCCAGCCAGGTTCCGGCGAGTGCGCGCACCGCCGCCACGAAGGTGCCCGACGACACGAAGGGTGCCTGCGCCCAGAGGACGTCGAGGAAAGTCAGGCCGTCACCGCGCGCACGGTTGGGGACGCCGGAGTCGCTCGTGCCGAACACGACGACGGGTTCGGCTCGTCTGAAGTAGGCGTGGTAGCGGGCGCCGTCGGCGATGTGGAAGGGGGCGAGGGTGAGGCCGTGGGTCGTGAAGTGCAGCGGGCGGCCCTCGGGGCGGATCGCGTCGGCGAGATCGCCCCGCAGCGTGAAGTCCTTGTAGAAGGAGAACGCGCGGAACTGCGCCGCGTCGCTCCGCGCGACCAGCAGCACCGGTCCGTGGAACAGCGACTGGACACCGGGATCGTCCAGGGCTCGCTCGATGCGCAGACGGTACGGGGCGGTGACGCTGACCCGGTCGCCGCGCGCCCAGTTCCTGCTCAGGGTGAGGTACGTGCCGGGCGTGGCCGTGACCCGTTGCCGTACCCCGTTGACGGCGACTGTGAAGCCGCCCGTCGCCCAGGAGGGCACCCGCAGTTTCAGGTCGAGCCTGCCGCCGCCCTCCCGGAACGTCAGGGTGCGGACCCCCTCGGCCGGGAAGTCGCTGGTCTGCTCGATGACGAGACCGCGCTCCGGCCAGCGCAGCGTCGAGGCCAGGTAGAGATTGACGTACAGCGCGTCGCCGGCGGCGGAGCGGAAGTAGACCGAGTCCTGGTACTTGGTGTGGTTCTCCATGCCGGTGCCGCCGCAGCAGGTGCCGGTGTTGCCGTACTCGCGCACGACACCGGGGCCCATGCCGACGAAGTAGGTCACCTCGGGACTGCTCGTGCTGGGGGCGTCCCGGCGGGAGGCGAGGATGTGGTTGGTCAGGCCCCGCTCGTAGTAGTCCATGTAGCCCGGGTCGGGTGCGCGGAAGAAGAGCTGGCGGCTCAACTTGAGCATGTTGTACGTCGCGCAGGTCTCGGCGTTGTTGGCGTCCAGGGTGGCCGCGACGGCGCCCCGGGCGCGGAACATCTCGCCCTGCCCGGTGCCGCCCAGGCTGTACATCCGGGTGCCGGTGACCATGCCCCAGAAGTTGCGGGCCGCGGCGGAGTACGTGTCCTCCCCGGTGTGGTCGAACAGTCTGACGTAGCCGGTGAACTGGGGGATGTGCTGGTTGGCGTGCCGGCCCTCCAGGATGTCCCGGTCGTCGGCGCAGGCCTCCAGCAAGGCCGTGTTGTCGAAGCAGCGGGCGGCGGCGAGGTGCTCCTGTCGTCCGGTGAGTGCGTACAGGTCCGCCATCACCTCGTTCATCCCGCCGTACTCACCGGCGATGTAGATCGACCACATCCGCTCCAGCTGGGCCTTGGGCAGCCTGCCGAGACGGCTGTGCACCCAGTCGCCCATCCCGGAGACGATCCGCAGCGCCTCGGCGTTCCCCGCCAGGGTGTGGGCGTCGAGCAGACCCCGCATGATCTTGTGGCAGGTGTAGTACGGCGCCCAGATCGTCGGGTAGGTCGTGTAGCTCTCCAGCAGGATGAACTGCGTCTCCGGGTACGCCGCGAGATAGCCCGGGTGGCTGGGCCTGGGCTCGCCGTGCTCGGCCAGGGCCTGCCGGCACTCGCCGAGCGCGGCGACCAGGTAGTCGAGCTTGGCCTTGAGGGCGGCCTCGCGGGTGTCGGCGTACGCCTGGGCGAGCAGGGTGAGGAAGTGGCCGCCATAGTGGCCTCGCAGATTGCCGTCGGAGGTCTCCCAGCCGCCGGGCGGCCGGGCGCCACGGGTGTCGAGCCCGGCGTTGGCGCGGAAGACGGCCAGGATGCGGTCGGCCGGGTAGGACCGGGCGTAGTCGAGCATCAGGTCGCGCTTGCGGCGGAAGACGCCGTCGCCGAGGGTGACCTGATCGAGCGGGAAGGAGTGCACGGCCCAAGTCGGCGGCGGTGCGGGGGCGGCGGCGTACGACGGTGTGGCCATCTGTGCGAGGGGGACGCCGGCCGCCGTGGCGGCGGCGATGCCCAACACGCGTCTGCGGGTGGGGGGTTGGGACATGCTCGGTCTCCTGTTCTCGGTCTCGTCGGCTCGTCGTCCGGTCAGTGCTCTGTCGTCGGCAGCCACACACGCATCGTCGAAGGGCCTCGGTTCGCCCAGGAGTGGTACGGCACCAGCACGACCGCGTGCGGCTCGGCGGCGGACGGCCCGGCCTGTCCCGGCGATCGGTACGGCCAGCCGTGGTCACGCTGTTCCTCCGGTCCGGCCAGTTCACCCGGCGCCACCACCGTGCCGCCCGGCCCGTCCGCGGGCTCGGCGTTCGGATCCACCCGTACGGCGTCGACCTCCCGTCCGGCCGGAAGGTCCACGGACTCGGCGCAGTACACCAGCGGGCCGCGCTGGACGGCGACCGTGCCGCGTACCGCGTCGATACGGGGGTCCGGTGCGATCCAGCGCGGTGCGACGGGCAGTTCGAGCCGGATCTCGTCGCCGGGCCGGAAGGCGCGGGTGACGGTGGCCGTGCCCGGGGCGACGGTACGGCGGGTCCCGTCCGCGTCGACCAGCCGGGCCGTGGCCCCCTCGGCCCAGCCCGGGACGCGCAGCGACAGGGTCCACGGCCGGTCCGGGGACCGGGTGACGCGCACGGACACGGTCCCGGCGGAGGGGTAGTCGGTGCGGACGCGCAGGGCGATGCCGCCGGTGGTGATCTCCGCGTCGGCGTACTGGTGCAGCTGGATGCCGTCGTCGGACGCCGTCGCGAGGTACGCCGGCAGCACCGCCAGGGTCCGGGCCACGTTCGTCGGGCAGCAGGACACCGCGAACCAGGGTGCGCGCAGGCTCGACTCGGCGCGCGGACTGTCGGTGTCGGTCGGCGGGACGGTGCCGCGGCGCCGCCGGTGCAGGGTGTTGGCGTAGAAGAAGGCCCTGCCGTCCTCGGAGGGGGAGGCCGCGACGACGTTGAACAGGGTGCGTTCGACGAGGTCGGCGAAGCGGGGCTCGCCCGTGGCCAGCAGCAGACGCCAGCCGAGCATCACGGAGGCGACACCGGCGCAGGTCTCCGAGTAGGCGCGGTCCGGGGGCAGTACGAAGTCGTCGCCGAAGGCCTCGTCGCGGTGGTGGGAGCCCATGCCTCCGGTGAGATACGTCCGCCTCGCGACCGTCGCCTCCCACTGCCGTACGACCGCGGCGAGCAGTTCCTCGTCGCCGGTCTCCACGGCGACGTCGACGGCTCCGGCCGCCAGGTAGAGGGCGCGGACGGCGTGGCCGCGCAGGACGGTGGCGTCCCGTACGGGGATGTCGTCCTGGTAGTAGGCGCGGCCGAACTCGATGTCGGCGAGCGTGCCGTGGCCGCGGCGGTCGACGAAGAGGGCGGCCTGGTCGAGGTAGCGCTGTTCGCCCGTGGCCCGGGCCAGTTCGACGAGGGCGGTCTCGATCTCGGGGTGGCCGCAGACGCCTTCGATGCCGCCGGGGCCGAAGGTGGCGCACACGTGGTCGGCGGCCCGTCGGGCGGTCTTCGCCAGCGGGCCGTCGCCGCGCGTGCGGATCTGGGCCACGCCCGCCTGGATCAGGTGGCCGTAGCAGTACAGCTCGTGGCCCCATTCGAGGTCGCTGTAGCGGGGCTGCTGACCCGGGCGGCCGAACGCGGTGTTGAGATAGCCGTCGGGTTCCTGGGCGGAGGCGATCGTCTCGGTGAGCGCGTCGGACTCGCTACCTGTCCAGGCCATGGCTTCGAGCAGCTTGTAGACGTCGGAGTCGGCGAACTCCCGTCCCCGCCGGTCCGCCACGGGCGCGGAGAAGTTGCCGATCCAGCCGACGCGCTCCATCCAGTGGCGGCAGTGACCGAGGGTGGCGGTGACGTTGGCCTCCCGGCGCCGGGCCCAGAAGCCTCCGGTGATCCGGACCTCGTCGAGGCCGAGAGGCCGTAGCCGACCCCGGCTCGGCGCCACCGGTGCGACCAGGTCTGTGTTCTCCTTCAACGCATCATCCCTTCAGGGCACCCGACATGAAGCCACGCACGTAGTGCCGTTGCAGCAGCAGGAAGACGAGCAGACAGGGCACGGCGAGGACCACCACGCCCGCCTCGGTGGCGCCGTAGTCGACGGCGCCCATGCTCTGCTGGCGCAGATTGGCGACGGCCAGCGGCAGGGGCGCCTTCTCACTGGCGGAGATGAGGATCAGGGGCGCGATGAAGTCGTTCCACGCGGCGAGGAACGCGAACAGCCCCACGGTGATCAGCCCCGGTTTCACCGCTGGCAGCAGCACCCGGCGCAGCGCGCCCGCCGTGCCGCAGCCGTCCACGAGCGCCGACTCCTCCAGTTCGCGCGGCACCGCCTCGAAGGAGATCCGCATCATGAAGGTGGCGAACGGCAGTTGGAACACGGCCAGCACGAGACTCAGACCGATCAGCGAGTTCTGCAGGTGGAGACGGCCGAGCAGGACATAGAGCGGGATGAGGAGGGTGGCGTACGGGACCATCAGGATGGCCAGCGTCAGCAGGAACAGCAGGTTCTTGCCGGGGAAGTCGAAGCGGGCGAAGGCGTAGCCGCCCAGCAGGGAGACACCGAGGGTCAGGGCGACGGTGAGCGCGGAGACCACGGTGCTGTTGAGGAGGTACTGCCCGAGGCCCGCGTCGTAGTCGAGCAGCGTGCGGTAGTTGCCGAAGCCGTAGCCGGACTGCTGTGCGGTGCCGGGCTGGGCGCTGACCGAGGCCCAGGCGTTCCACAGCAGCGGGAAGAGGAAGATGACGGCCAGGCCTCCGGCGACGACGTAGTACGGCGTGCGGCCGAGGGCTCGGGTGAGCACGTCGGTGTCCCTTCTCCAGACGGGGTGGGTCATGACTCGTCGGCGCGGCGCAGTCCGCGGAACTGCAGGGCGTTGAGCAGGAGCAGCGCGGCCAGCACGATGATCGACAGGGCGGCGGCGGTCCCGAGGTCCAGGCGCTGGAACGCCTCGCGGTAGACCAGCTGTACGACGGTGACGGTGCTGTTGTCCGGGCCGCCCTTGGTGAGGACGAAGAACTGGTCGAACGCGAGCAGCGACCCGGTCACGCAGAGCAGTAGGGACAGGGCGAGGGACGGCTTGAGCAGGGGCAGGGTGATGCCGCGGAAGATCTGGGCGCGGCTCGCGCCGTCGATGCGGGCCGCCTCGTACACCTCGTGGGGGATGCGCTGGAGGCCCACGAGCAGGATCAGCATGTAGAAGCCGGCGAACTTCCACACGACGAGGAACACCGTGGACAACAGCGCGGAGGTCGGTGAGCCGAGGAAAGACACCGGGTCGTCGACCAGTCCGAGTCTCTCCAGGGCGCGGCTGAGCGGTCCGGTGGTGGGGCTGTACAGGCCCCAGAACAGCAGCGAGGCGGAGGCCAGGCCGAGGGCGCCCGGCAGGAAGTAGACCGTGCGGAAGAACCCGGCACCGGGGCGGGACTCCTGCACGAGGAGGGCGAGGAGGAGAGCCAGTCCGAGGAGTACGACCGTGACGATCCCGGTGTAGAGGAGAGTGAAGCGCACGGCGGGCCAGAACAGGGGGCCGTCGGTGACGTCGGTGTAGTTCTCGGGGGCGTTGCCGCCCTGGTCCCCGGCGAGCAGCGGCCAGTCGTTCAGGGACATCTGCCCGACGAGCAGCAGCGGCAGCAGGAAGAAGACGGCGACGAACACGGCGGTGGGGGCGGCGTAGCCGAGCCCTTGGACCTTGCGGGACGCCCGCACCTGCATGGCACTCCTGTCGGTCGACGAACTGAACCGGCGAGTTCGATCGGCTGACTCAGTCGGCGAGCGAGGCGCTGACCGCGTCGTTGTCCTTGTCGACGGACGCCCCGTCCCCGAACACGGCGTCGCGCATCAGGGTCAGCCAGGGCCCGTTGGGGTCGTTGAAGGTCTGGCCGAACTTCAGGGCGTACGGGGTGTGGCCGTCGGCCACCAGCTTGTTGATGGTGACCAGCCGCGGGTCGGCGGCGGAGTGCTTGTTGGACGCGAGGTCGGTGCGCGCCACCACGTCCTTGTGCGCGGCGACCACGTCGACCTGTGCCTCGTCGCCCAGGGACCAGGCGAGGAAGTTCCAGGCCTGGTCGGCCGACTCGCTGGTGGCGGAGATGCCGATGGCGTCACCGCCGACGAAGGTGGACTTGCCGCCGTCGGGTCCGGGGATGGGCGCGACGCCGAGGTCGAGGTCCTTGGGCATCAGGCCCAGGGTGGTGGACGGCATGGGCATCACGCCGACCTTGCCCTTGGGGAAGACGCCGGTCCAGGTCGCGCCGGTCTCGTCGCGGGCGCCGGGGGCGACGATGTCGTCGTCGACCCAGCCGCGGTAGGTGTCGTAGACCTTCTTGGCGGTCGCGGAGTCGAGCGTCGCCTCGGTGCCGTCCTCGTTCAGCACGTCCTCCCCTGCGGCCCAGATCGACGGCCACCAGGTGAAGACGCCGCAGCCGCCGCAGTTCCCGCCGAAGAAGGTGCCGTTGACGCCCCCGCCCAGCGCGTCCACGGCACGCGCCTGCTCGTCCCACTCCGCGAGGGTGGCGGGCGGCTTCTCGGGGTCGAGCTTGGCCCGCCGGTAGAGGTCCTTGTTGTAGAAGAGCACCGACAGATCGAGGGTGTGCGGGACGACGTACTTCTTGTCCTCGTACGTTCCGGCCTTGATGTGCGACTGGGCCAGGTCGTCGGCGAAGGGCAGGGCGTCGATGCGGTCCGTGAGGTCGGCGAAGAGGCTGCTGGAGGTGTAGTTCGGCACGAAGACGACGTCCGAGGCGAACAGGTCGGGCAGGTCGCGGGAGCCGGCGGCGGCACCGACCTTGGCCTGGTAGTCGTCGGTCGGGATGACGGTGAGTTCGACCTTGTTCTCGTGGCTCGCGTTGTACGCCTTGACGAGAGCCTCGCTCTGGGGCCGGGTCGCGGCCCGCGTCCACATCGTCAGCGTGGTGCCGTCGTCGACGCCCTTCGCGTCCGCGGCCCTGCCCCCACCGCCGCCCGAACCGCCGTCACCCGAACCACCGTCACCCGACCCGCAGGCCGTGGCCAGTCCCATGGCGGCGATCAGGGCGACCGCCGCGGTGACCAGGCGGCGGACGGGTCCCTGTGATCCGGCCGGGCTCCCCATGACGATCCCCCTCCGTAGCGAACACCCCGGAAGAAACATGCCGAAAAGGCTTTCAGCAAGCTAGAACCGAGCTGAAAGCCCGTCAATCCCCCGTGCACCAGAACGACTTCAGGTGGGCGACCGAAAATTCTCGCGTACGGTTTACGCACGCGCCCGCACGGTGCGACGCGAGACAGGAGACACGCATGACACCCGCCGCCGGCCCCTCCCGTTCGCACACCGCCACCCTCACCGACGTCGCCCGGCTGGCGGGCGTGTCCGTCGCGACCGCGTCCAAGGCGCTGAACGGCCGCAGCCAGGTGCGCGCCGAGACCCGGCAGCGGGTCGTCGAGGCGGCCGAGCGGCTGTCGTTCAGGCCCAACCAGCTGGCCCGCGGGCTGCTCGCCGGGCGAACGGGCACCGTCGGTCTGCTGACCAGCGACCTGGAGGGCCGGTTCGGCATCCCGATCCTGATGGGCGCCGAGGACGCCTTCGGCGCGGGCGAGGTCGCGGTGTTCCTGTGCGACGCCCGGGGCGACTCGATCCGCGAACAGCACCATGTGCGCGCCTTGTTGGGGCGCCGGGTCGACGGCCTGATAGTGGTCGGCAGCCGCACCGATCCCCGTCCGTCGCTGGGCCGTGAGCTGCCCGTCCCCGTCGTCTACGCCTACGCCCCGTCCGATGATCCGGCGGATCTGTCCATCGTCCCCGACAACGTGGACGCCGGCCGGATCGCGGTGCAGCACCTGCTGACCTGCGGTCGTACCCGGATCGCGCACATCACCGGCGACCCCGGCTATCTCGCGGCGCGGGACCGGGCGGACGGGGCGCGGGCCGCGCTCGCCGACGCCGGGCTCGCCCTGGTGGACGAGCCTCGGTTCGGGGCGTGGTCGGAGGGCTGGGGGCGGGCGGCCACCGCGCTGCTGCTGGACCGGCATCCGGATGTGGACGCCGTGCTGTGCGGCAGCGACCAGATCGCCCGGGGTGTCATGGACGTCCTGCGCGAGCGGGGCCAGCGGGTGCCGGAGGACGTGGCGGTCATGGGCTTCGACAACTGGCAGGTGCTGACGTCCGGTTCGCGTCCGCTGCTGACCAGCGTCGACATGAACCTGGAGCAGGTCGGCCGCGCCGCCGCCCAGGCGCTGTTCGGCGCGATAGCCGGCGGCGCACCGCGCTCGGGGGTCGAGACGCTGCCCTGCCGTGTGGTGATCAGGGGCTCCACGGCCCCCCTGTCCTGAACCGTGTGGTCGCCGAACTAGGGCCTCACACACCCCTCTTGACACACCATCAGCCCGCTCCTACGTTGCGAAAACCTTTTAGGTCGTTTCAGCAAAGGGGAGCCCGATGCGAAGACGAACAGAGCCCGGCATAAAGCGCCTCCTTCTCGCGATGGCCCTCCTGGTCTGTTCCGTCCTCACCGCGGCCCCCGCCCACGCCGCGCAGACCATCGGGTTCCCCGCCTTCAGCGGCCCCGCGATCCCGGCGCCACCCGTCGCCCACACCTCCGGCGACATGATGAAGGCCATCTACGACGCGGAGAGTTCGGGCACCGACTTCTGGATGGACCGTCTGCTGGCCCGCTCCGGCGACGACCCGGCCGGGCCCTGGCTGATGAGCCGGGGCCGCGCGCTCTTCATGAAGGAACACGACCCCGCCCGGCTCGGGTTCGGCGGCAAGGTCGCCTACTGGGAGAGCATCACCGGCAACCACGCCTACACCGTCGCGATCACCCCGGGCACCTTCACCGAGCAGGTCTCCCAGCGGCGCCAGACGCCGAGCCACTGGAAGAGCGTGCACACGGCAGGCTCGGTCACGGTCGACCAGACCAAGTTCATCACCGACAACAACGTCGCGGTGACCAACCTTTCGATCAGGAACAACGGCAGCGGCCCGACCACCCTGCAGCTACGGGCGACCTCGCCGTACGCCACCACGGGCACCGGCAGTGAGCTGACCGGCCAGGTGAACGCCTACAACAACCTCACCACCCTCCGCCCCAGACTCACCGGCGACGGATTCACCGCCTCCGGCGGCGGTCTCAACCGCTCGGTGACGATCGCGGCCGGCGCCACCGTCACCACCAAAATCGTGATGGGCTTCGTCACCGACGAGATCCCCGGGTCCCGCACGGAGTACGACGCCTACGCCGGCTACTCCCCCACGACCGCCTTCGCCACCCACGTGAGGGCCTACAACCAGTGGTGGGCGCGCAACGTGCCCTACATCGACGTGCCCGAGCCCGCGATCAAGAAGAACATCTACTACCGCTGGTGGCTGATGCGCTTCAACCACCTCGACGCCGACATCCCCGGGCAGACCTTCCAGTTCCCCACCTCCACCGAAGGCGTCCTCGGCTACAACAACGCCATCGCGCTCACCCAGCCGATGCACATCGACGACCTCAAGTACCTGCGCGACCCCGCCTACGCGTACGGCGACTGGCTGAGCGTCGGCCAGACCTCCAAGGGCGGCCGCTTCCTCGACAACCCGGGCGACCCGGAGAACTGGTCCAACAGCTACACGCAGTACATCGCCGAGGCCGCCTGGAAGAGCTACCAGATCCACGGCGGCCAGCCAGGCATCGCCGCGAGCCTCGCCCGCTACGCGGAGGGCGACGTCAAGGGCCAGCTCGCCCACTACGACCACGACGGCAACAAGCTGATCGAGTACGACTGGGGCGCGCTGACCGGCAACGACGCCGACGCGGTCTCCTTCCACTGGAAGCCGGGCAACATGGACCGCGCCGAGTCGGCCTACCAGTACAGCGGCGCGCTCGCGGCCGCGCAGGCCTACGAGGCGATCGGCAACACGGCCAAGGCGACCGAGATGCGCACGCTCGCGAACCAGATCAAGGACGCGATCGTGAACGTGCTCTGGAACCCGAACCGCCAGTTGTTCGAGCACCGGCTGAAGTCGACGAACGAGTGGGTTCCCTGGAAGGAGATCAACAACTACTACCCGTTCTCGGTCGGAGCCGTCCCCAACACGGCGGCCTACCGGCAGGCCCTGCGCCTGTACGACGACCCCGCCCAGTACCCCGTCTTCCCGTTCTACACGGCCAACCAGGTCGACAAGAAGGCGGCGGCCGAGGCCGGGGAGCCCGGCTCCAACAACTTCTCCACCATCAACTCGACCGTCCAGTTCCGGCTCTACTCCTCGGTGCTGCGCGACTACCCCAACTCCTGGATGAGCGCGACCGACTACAAGAAGCTCCTCTACTGGAACACCTGGGCGCAGTACGTCGGCGGCAACACGCAGTGGCCGGACGCCAACGAGTTCTGGGCCGACTGGAACGGCAGCTCGATCGACTACCGCTCCTGGATCCACCACAACATCCTGGGCAGCAGCAACTGGACGGTGATCGAGGACGTCGCGGGGCTCCGGCCGCGCAGTGACGCCAAGGTCGAGCTCTCCCCGATCAACATCGGCTGGTCCCACTTCACCGTCAACAACCTCCGCTACCGAGGCGCCGACCTGTCGATCGTCTGGGACGACCCGTCCGACGGCGTGGTGCGCTACCCCGGTATCCCGGAGGGCTACTCGATCTACGTCAACGGCGACCGGGTGGCCACGGTCGGCTCCCTGGTGCCGCTCACCTGGGATCCGGCCACCGGTGACGTGACCACGAGCGGCACAGTCACCCACCACACCGCCGTGCCCGGCCTCAAGGCGCCGAACCAGGTCGTGCAGGACAGCCCGCGGATGGTCGACATGCTCGCCAAGGCCGGCGTCGACCTCACCGCCAACCTGACCAACCTGGCCGCCGGGGCAACCGTGTCCGCCTCCTCCACCGGTTCCGGCAGCACCGCCGCCGGAGCGGTCGACGGCTACCCCACCAACGAGCCGTTCTGGGGCGCCGGCGGATCGGCCGCCCAGGACTGGTACGAGCTGAACCTCGGGACCACGCGCACGATCGACGAGGTGCGCGTGTACTTCAAGGACAGCCGCCCGGCGAGTACGACCTACCGCGCGCCGTCGGCCTACACCGTCCAATACCACAACGGCAGTTCATGGGTGGACGCCCCGAGCCAGACGAAGAGCCCGGCCGCGCCGCGCGCCAACTACAACCTGGTGCGGTTCCCGGCGATCAGCGCCCAGCGCGTCCGGATCCTGGCCACCAACGCCTCCGGCGCGAGGACCGGCCTGACCGAGGTCAAGGTGTACAACCGGGGCGGCGTCCAGCCCCCGGCCAACCAGGCGGCCGCCGCGACCGCCTCGTACACCTCCCCCTGGGAGAGCGTCACCGCGGTCAACGACGGCATCGACCCGCCCTCGTCCAACGACACCGTCAACCCGCGCTGGGGGACCTGGCCTCAGACAGGCCAGCAGTGGGCCGAGCTGACGTGGCCGTCGGTGAAGACCCTGAACAAGGCCGATGTGTACTTCTTCGACGACGACCAGGGCATCGACATGCCGGCCTCCTGGAAGCTCCAGTACTGGAACGGCAGTGCCTACGTCGATGTACAGGGCGCGAGCGGCTATCCCCTGGCCAGGAACCAGTACAACAGCGTCACCTTCACCGCCACCGACACCACACGGCTGCGCGTGCTGCTCACCGGCAACGGCAGCAACTCCGTCGGCCTCCTCGAAGCAAAGGTGTACGGCCCGTGACCCGATCCAGATACCTCGCCGCACTGCTCGCCGCGCTGACGGTGGCGGCCGCCTTCCTGGTGGCGCCGCCCGCCTCCGCCGCCGTCGCCTTCACCTCGACGGGCGTGAACACGAACGGCGGCAACTGCCTCGACCTGCCCGGCAGTTCGACGACCAACGGCGCGCAGCTCCGCGCCTTCGCCTGCTCCTCCGGCGCGAACCAGAACTTCTCGTACACGCCGGTCTCCGGTACGAGCGACACGTACACGATCACCACCCAGTCCGGTCAGTGCGTTGACGTCCACGGCGCCTCCACGGCGGACAACGCGGCGATCATCCAGTGGCCCTGCCACGGCGGGACGAACCAGCAGTGGCGACTCATGCCCGTGACGGTCTCCGGCACCGACAGGACCGTCAACCTGGTGTCGGTCGGCTCCGGCAAGTGCGTGGCCCCGAGCGGGGGTTCGTCGGCCTCGAACACCCCCTTGGTCCAACTGCCGTGCTCCACCGCGAACGGCAGGGTGTGGCGGCTGCCCGCCTTCACCGGGGGCGGCACGAGTGCGGGCACCTTCACCAACCCGCTCTCCCAGCACGGCCCCGACCCCTGGCTGACGTACCACGACGGGTACTACTACCTCGCCACCACGACCTGGAACTCGACGGTCACCATGCGCAAGTCCGCCACGCTCGCGGGTCTCGCGACCGCTCCCGACCAGGTGATCTTCAATCTGACCCGGCCCAACGGGGCGGGGACGATGTGGGCGCCGGAGTTCCATCTGCTGGACGGGCCGAACGGCAGGCGCTGGTACTTCTACTACACGGCCGGACGCGAGCCGTTCGATCTGGGCACGCAGCGGATCCATGTGCTGGAGAGCGCCGGCCTGGATCCGATGGGTCCCTACACCTTCAAGGCCGACCTGCTCGACCCGACCCAGGACAACACCTGGGAGCTGGACCCGGGCATCCTGCAACTCAACGGGCGACTCTATCTGCTGGGGACCTTCTACAACGGCTCGCAGCCGATGTTCATACGGCCGCTGTCGAACCCCTGGACGGCGAGCGGCACCCGGCGCGTGCTGTCCACGCCGACGTACAGCTGGGAGACGGTGGGCGGCGCGGTCAACGAGGGCGCCGAGGTGCTCCAGCGGGGTGGCAAGACGTTCATCGTGTACTCCGCGAGCCACTGCTCCACGCCCGACTACAAGCTGGGGATGCTCACCTACAACGGCGGTGACCCGCTGGACTCCGCGTCCTGGGTCAAGTCGCCGAGCCCGGTGTTCCAGCGGTCCAACGCCAACGGGGTGTACGGCCCCGGCCACAACGGCTTCTTCAAGTCGCCGGACGGGACGGAGGACTGGATCGTCTACCACGCCAACAGCTCGGCGAGCGGTGGCTGCGACATGAACCGGAGCACCAGGGCGCAGAAGTTCACCTGGAACGCCGACGGCACTCCGAACTTCGGCACCCCGGTGGCCCTGGGCGTCCCGCTGGCCGCGCCGTCCGGCGAACGGACCGGCTGACGGCCAGGCGGATGACCGGCTAGGCGGACCAGGCCCCGAGGAGGGCGGCGATGCCGAGCACTCCGACGGTTCCAAGCAAGGTGCCGAGCGTGGCGGTCCACATCCGGCCGACGCCCTGGCGGGCGTGGTGCATGCCCGCCGCGCCGAGGGTGACGGCCAGGCCGCCGGCGATCAGCGCGAACGGGGCGAAGACGAACGACGTCAGAGCGGCGATGACGCCGAGGACGAGCGCGGTGGGGCCCAAGGCGACGGCGGGTGAGTCCTGCCGGGCCACGACGATCGGATCACGCATTACCAGTACCCCCTGTTTCTGAACACGTTCAAAGTATCACGGGGTACCGAGATCGTCCCCCCGTTCTCCCTCGGCCTGGGAGGGCTCCGTCCTGGGGACGTCCGGGTGCTGCTCCACGGCCGAGCGCTCCCCGGGTTCGTCGCGTTCGCCCTCGGCCTGGGAGGGGGTGTGCGAGTACAGCCAGCGGTCGTAGTCCGAGGCTCCGGTCTTCATGGCTGACCTCCCTGGGTCGCTCCACTTCCATGCTGCTCCCGGGCCGCCCCGCCGACCAGTCGTCCTCATCCGGTGAGGCCGACGTCGTCGCAGGCCGAGCGGAGCTGCGGGGTGCAGATCTCGGCGATGGTGTACACGCCGGCGTTGACGAGGGTCTGCCTCAGGTTGTCGGCCGTCACCAGGTTCGGGGTGAGCAGGATGGACGGGATGTCCTCGGTGGTCGGGCTGTCGGTCGTCGTCGTGGCGACATCACCGGCTCCCTCGCCGCGCCCCACGGCGACGGCCATGGCGGCGGCCGCAGCGGCCTCCTTCTCGAACGGTTTGTAGACCGTCATGTACTGCTCGCCCTTGACGATGCGCCGCACGGCCTCCAGGTCGGCGTCCTGGCCGGTGATGGGCGGGAGGTCCTTGACGCCGGCCTTCTTGAACGCGGAGATGACACCGGCGGCGATGGCGTCGTTGGCCGCCACGACGCCGTCGATGCGGTCCGCGCCGAGGGCGGAGATCGCGGCGGTCATGTTGGCGTGGGCGTTCTCCGGACTCCAGCCGGCCGTCTCGTACGACCGGGCGATCTTCGCCTTGCCCGAGATGACGGACATCGCGCCCCTGCGGAACCACGCGGCGTTGGCGCTGCTCTGATCGCCGTTCATCATCACGACGGTCCGGCCCCTCCCCCGCTCCGCCATGGCCTTCAGCAGCGCCTCGCCCTGAAGCCTGCCGACCCGGTCGCCGTCGAAGCTGACGAAGCCCGAGATCGGGCCTTGGGCGAGGCGGTCGTAGGCGATGACGGGGACGCCCGACTGCCGCGCCTCCTGGATCGAGGAGCGCACGGCCCTGCTGTCGGCGGGGTCGAGGATGAGGACCTTCGCACCGTTGGTGATCATCGAGACCATCTGCTGCCGCTGCCGTGCCGCGTCGTTCTCGGCGTTGGCGTACACCATCGTGCAGTCGGGGCACAGCTCCTTGAGCCGTTGCTCGATGAGGGGTTTGTCGGAGTGCTCCCAGCGCGGAGTGACCCGGTTCGGGAGGAGCAGGCCGACCGTGAAGCTCTCGGTGCCCGCTCCGTCGTCCTCGCCGCAGGCGGTCAGGGGCGCCGCCATGAGTCCCACGACGAGCGCCGCGATCACGTGCAGCGTACGGGTCCTCATCGCAGTTCGCCTCGTTCCGTTCAGCGCCTGGAGTCGGCGGGGGCGGGCTCGTCCCGCGGCACGGTGACCTCGCTCCACACCTGCTTTCCGCCCGCCACCGGCACCGAGCCGAAGGAGTCCGACACCGCCTCGACCAGCAGCAGACCTCGGCCGCCGGTCGACTCCCAGTCCACGATCACGGGCTTTGCGGGGGCGCGCGGCGAGGAGTCGCTCACGCAGACCCGGACCCGGTCGCCGCGGAGCATCAGGTCCAGGCGGACGGACCCCTGGGTGTGCACCAGGGCGTTGGTGACCAGTTCGGACACGACGAGCAGCACGGCGTCGGCCGTGTCCTCGACCTTCCACCGGCGCAGGGTGCGCGCGGTGAAGCGCCGGGCGTGCATGACGGCGTCGGGCAGTCGCCACACCACCCAGCCGGCCCGGATCGGCCGGGTCGTCATGCCGTCGTAGCGCAGCAGGAGCAGCGCGACGTCGTCCTCGCGCCGGCCGATGTCGCCGAGCAGGGCGTCGGCCATCCGCGCCGGATCGGCGGGGTCGGCGTCGGCGAGCGCGGTGCGGGTGCGTTCCATGCCGACGTCCAGGGGCAGGTCGGCGGCCTCGACCAGACCGTCGGTGACCAGGGCGAGCACGGTGCCGGGGGTCAGGGCGACCGCCGTCATGGGGAACTCGGCCTCGGCGAGCACCCCGAGCGGCGGTCCGCCCTCGACCTCCACCTCCTCGGTACGGCCGTCCGGGTGGCGCAGCAGCGGGGAGAGGTGTCCGGCGCGGACGACCAGGGTGTTGCCCTCCTCCATGTCGAGTTCGACATAGCAGCAGGTGGCGAACAGGTCGGTCTCCATGCCGACGAGGAGGCGGTTGGCGTGCGAGACGACCACGTCGGGCGGGTGGCCCTCGACCGCGTACGCCCGGACCGCCGTACGCATCTGCCCCATGATCGTCGCGGCTCCGGCGCTGTGTCCCTGCACATCGCCGATGACCAGCGCGACCCGGTCCTCGGACAGGGCGATGACGTCGTACCAGTCGCCGCCCACCTGAAGGCCGCGTCGGGCGGGCAGGTAGCGGGCCACGGCGGTGCCGCCGGGGAGTTCGGGCAGGCGCCGGGGCAGCAGGCTGCGCTGGAGCATCGTGGCGAGTTCCTGCTCGGCGTCGTAGGCGTGCGCCCGTTTGAGGGCCTGGCCGACCAGGGCGGCGGTGGCGGTGAGCAGGGACCGTTCCTCGGGGATGAACTCGTGCGGCTGGTCCCAGCCGACCAGGCACACTCCGGCGACCCGGCCCTTGGCGGGGAGCGGCAGGACGGCCAGGCCTCCGGGGCCGATGCCGGCGAGCCCCGGTTCGAGGGCCGTGCCGGCCGGCCAGAGGTCCATCCGGCCGTCTCGCAGGGCCAGTTGGAGGGTGGGCAGGGCGCTGACCGGTGCGTCGGGCCACTCGGAACGCCACTGGGCGCGCCACAGCTGCGGCCAGGCGTCGGGCTCGGGCGGGTCGAGCAGGGTGACGACGAGCCGGTCGTCGCGGACGTCGGCGAGGGCCACCCGGTCGGCGCCCAGCGGCTCGCGCAGCGCGGCGACCGCCACCCGGCCGACGTCCCGGACCGTCGCGGCGTCGTCGAGTACGGCGGTCAGCCACTGGATCCGGGAGACGTCGTCGGCGCTGCGGCTCTTGACCGAGGTGGCCGTCACCACGCCCAGCACCTGCTCGGCCTGCTCGTCGGTGTGCGCCAGGACCCGGCAGATCAGACTGAGCCAGCGCATCTCGCCGGTGGGGCAGCGGACCCGGAACTCCAGCTCCCGTCGGCCGGGTGCCTGGGCGGAGGGTTCCAGGACCGACATCAGCGCGGGCATGTCCTCGGGGAGGGCGTGCGCCAGCAGGGTGTCGGCCTTGCCGTCGAAGTCGTCGGATGTGGTGCCGACCAGTTCGAGCAGGGTGCCGTCCGCCTCGATCAGGCCGGTGTCCGGCACCAGGACGAAGGTGCCGACGCGCAGACCGCGCAGGGCGCGGCTCAGCAGGGACGGCTGCGCGGGCCGGCCGGACTCGGCCAGCAGCAGGCCGGCGACCGCGTCGGCGTACCGCTCCAGGAAGCGCTGCTGCCCGGCGTCGAAGCCGTCGGCGGAGGCGCCCACGACGACGAGGCAGCCCAGCCGGTTGCCCTCCCGCTCCAGGGGCAGCGCGCCGAGCGAGGCCGACCTGGCGCGCGGGGGCGTGGGGGCGCCCACGGGGTAGGAGGCGAGGGCTGCGGCGTTCAGCCACAGCGGGCGGTCGGTGCGGAAGGCGTGGGTCGCGGCGGAGCCGCCCGACACCGACAGCCGGTCCGGCAGCCGGTACTCGGGGCTGGCGCCGACCGTCTCGATCAGCTGGAGCTCCTCGTCCCCGGCGGTGGGCGCGTAGACGGCGGCCAGCGTGGCTCCGGCGAAGGTCAGGGCGCGGTCACTCGTGACAGGCTCCGGCTCCGTAGGCGGTGAACCGGTGCCCGCGGTGCCGACCTCCCATGCCCCCGGCGCCGAAACTCCGGTCCGGGCACGGCCGTCATGAGGCATGTCCGCGCCTACCTCCCGTCCGTGCCGGAGGTGCCGTAGGGGATCGGGGCACCACCTCCCGCCGCCCCGGTCGCTTCCACACACCAGAATCGCATATATGGATGAGCCGGACATATCAGGTTGGTGCTTCCTTGCTGCTTCCCTTGGTGCGTCCTTGCCGCTTCCTTGATGCTTCCCTGCCGGTTCGCCGCCGGTTCCCCCGCTCCCCGGGGCGCCTTCGCTGCGTTCGCAGATCACCGCGGCCGGTGTCAGACTGACCACGTGGTCGTCCTGCCACGTCCCAGAACCCGGCCCTGCGCCCGGGTGGCCCCGTATCCGCACACGCGTCCCCGACACCATGAGCGCCTCCTCGCCACGCCGGGCGAAGGACAAGGGAGGTCTCTCATATGAAGGCCCGCATCCGGAGCGCGGTTCTCGCCCTGACCGCGGTTTCCACGGCCGTGGCCCTCGGGGCCTGCGGGACGGGCGGGGGGAGCGAATCCGCCGAGGGGAACGCGCCGGTGATCGGGGTGCTGCTGCCGGACGTCACCACGGCACGCTGGGAGACCCGGGACAGACCCCTGATCGACAAGGAGATCAAGGAACGGTGCCGTGACTGCACGATCGAGCAGGCCAACGCCAAGGGTGACGTGGCCATGCAGCAGGCGCAGATGAACTCGATGATCACCAAGGGCGTCGACGCGATCCTGCTGGTGGCGGTGGACGGCACCTCGCTCGCCGCCTCGGTCCGCAAGGCGGTGGAGGCCGACGTCCCGGTCGTCGCCTACGACCGGCTCGCCGAGGGCCCGATCGCGGGTTACGTCTCCTTCGACGGCGAGGAGGTCGGCCGGCTCCAGGGCACGGCGCTGCTGACGGCCATGGGCGACGAGGTGCCGGGCGCCCAGATCGTCATGATGAACGGCGATCCCAGCGACCCCAACGCGCTGCTGTTCCGCAAGGGCGCACTGGACGTGCTGACGGGCAAGGTGCGGATCGGCAAGTCCTACGACACGCTCCAGTGGCGGACCGAGGCCGCCAACCTGAACATGTCGGGCGCCATCTCCGCCCTCGGTGTCGACAACATCCAGGGGGTCTACGCCGCCAACGACGGCCTCGCCGCCGGCAGCATCGCCGCGCTCAAGGCGAACAAGGTGGACCCGGTGCCCCCGGTCACGGGGCAGGACGCCGAGCTCGCGGCAGTGCGGCGCATCGTCGGCGGCGACCAGTACATGACCGTCTACAAGCCGTTCGAACCCGAGGCCGCGGCCGGCGCCGCCATGGCCGTGGCCGCGGCCCGCGGGGAGAACCTCGACCAGGTCGGCCGCGACCAGGTGACGACCCGCGGCGGGGGGCGGGTTCCGGCCGTGATGCTCACCCCGGTGTCCGTGACCGTCGACAACATCAAGGACACCCTGGTCAAGGACGGGGTGTACACGATCCGGCAGATCTGCACCCCCCAACTCGGAGCCGCGTGCGCCTCGGCCGGGCTGACCTGACCTGACCCGCCCCCCGGTGCGACCGCGTCCGGATCCACGGGAAGGAGACCGTCCCCGTGTCTGCTCCACTGCTGGCCCTGCACGGCGTGTGCAAGCGGTACGGCGCCGTCGAGGTCCTCGTGGACATCGAGCTGGAGATCCACGCCGGCCAGGTCGTCGCCCTGCTCGGCGACAACGGGGCCGGCAAGTCCACACTGATCAAGGTGATCTCCGGGGTCACCCCCGCGGACAAGGGCGTCATCGAGTGGGAGGGCCGTACGGTCCACATCAGACGCCCCAACGACGCCCGGGACCTCGGCATCGCCACCGTCTTCCAGGACCTGGCGCTGTGCGGGAACCTCGACGTCGTCGGCAACCTGTTCCTCGGGCGGGAGATCCGCAGGTACGGGTTCCTCGACGAGATGGAGATGGAGCGCCGCACCCTGCAGCTGCTGGAACAGCTGACCAGGGGCGTTCCGGAGCTGCGTGCCCCGGTCGTGTCGCTGTCCAGCGGTCAGCGGCAGACGGTCGCCATCGCCCGCTCACTCCTGGGCGACCCGCGGCTGCTCCTCCTGGACGAACCGACCGCGGCACTGGGACTCCAGCAGACCACCGAGGTGATGGACCTCGTCGACCAGCTGCGCGACCGGGGCCTGGGCGTGCTGCTCATCAGCCACAACATGGGCGACGTCAAAGCGCTCGCGGACCGGGCCGCCGTGCTGCGGCTCGGGCGCAACAACGGCTTCTTCGACGTGAACACCGCCTCCCAGGAACAGATCATCTCCTCCATCACCGGGGCGACGGAGAACACGCCCCGCCGGCCGGCCCACCAGGAGGCGGGATGGTGAAAGGGACCCGCGACCGGGCCGACGAGCCGCGGGCGGACGCCGCCGCACCCACCACCGAGTCCCGACCGGCGGATCGCGGGCAGGCCGTCGCCCGTGCCATGGACAGCTGCGCCCGTGCCATGGAGAGCGGGGTCGCCTTCTCCCGGCGCAAGCTGCGGGCCGGCGAGCTGGGCTCCCTCCCGGTAGTCCTCGTCCTCGCCGTCGTCTGGATCACCTTCCAGTCCCTCAACGAGAACTTCCTCTCGCCCAGGAACCTGTCCAACCTCAGCGTGGACATCGTGGGCACCGGTCTGATCGCGGTCGGCATCGTCTTCGTGCTGCTGCTCGGCGAGCTCGATCTGTCGGTCGGTTCGATCAGCGGACTCGCCGCGGCCATCTTCGCGGTACTGAACGTGAACAACGGCGTGCCCGAATGGCTCGCCCTGATCATCGCGGTGCTGGCCGGCACGGCGGCGGGGACCGTGCAGGGCTATTCCTTCGCCAGAACCCGGGTGCCGGCGTTCGTGGTCACCCTCGCGGGGCTGCTGACCTGGAACGGCCTGATGCTCTACATCCTGGGCACCAGCGGCACGATCAACCTCGACGAGACCGGCCTCGTCGCCGACCTGACCAGCTACTACTTCACCAACGACGCGGTCGCCTACGGTCTGGCGGCGCTCTCCGTGGGCCTGGTCTTCCTGGTGTCGTACCAGGACCGGCGGCGCCGGACGGCCGCCGGTATGCCGCACCGCTCGCTGCAGGTCATCGTGGTGCGCACCGGAGGGCTCGCGGTGATCGCGTTCGTCACCGCGTACCTCCTCAACCGCTTCCAGGGCCTGCCACTCGCGCTGCTGATCTTCCTGGTGGTGGTCGCCGGACTCGACATCATCCTGCGCCGCACACACTACGGACGGCAGGTCTACGCCCTCGGCGGCGGGATCGAGGCGGCCCGCCGCGCCAGCCTCCATGTGACGCGGGTGCAGACCGCGGTGCTGGCGGTGTCCGGCACGATGGCCGCCGTCGGCGGGCTGTTCCTGGCCTCGCGCATCACCTCGGTGAGCCAGAGCTCGGGCTCGGGCGTGCTGCTCCTCAACGCCATCGCGGCGGCCGTCATCGGCGGCACCAGCCTGTTCGGCGGCCGCGGCTCCACCTGGTCGGCGGTGCTCGGCATGCTCGTCATCCAGTCGATCGCCTCCGGCATGGCGATCACGGACACCC
The DNA here is from genome assembly GCF_021474425.1 of Streptomyces muensis. Taxonomy (GTDB): domain Bacteria; phylum Actinomycetota; class Actinomycetes; order Streptomycetales; family Streptomycetaceae; genus Streptomyces; species Streptomyces muensis. The sequence goes on from NZ_JAKEIP010000029.1 coordinate 23,137, forward strand.
CCGCCGCCGTCCAGTTCATGATCACGGGCGGGGTGCTCTTCGCCGCCGTGGTCATCGACGCGCTGTCCCGCCGCTCGCAGGAGGCGCACGGCCGGGCCTGACGCGCCCCGCGCCCGTCAGCCGTTGGAGAAACGGCCCGCCTGGGCCAGGAGCTCCTCCGCGTCGTCGACCGGCGGGTGGATCCAGACCTCGTTGATCTTCTGCTTCAGCTCCTTGGCCTCCGGGCCGGTCAGCGCGATCCTGCGGTCCCAGCCCTCCGTGAAGAGGGCACCGGCCGGGCCGAGGTCGAGGCAGGTGACGTACGGGTCGGGGGTGAACGGCAGCGGGGCGGTGCCGAGGAGGTCGGCGGCCACGTTGTGACCGGCGAACTTGCCCATCGGCAGGGCGTGCTGGCAGGACTGCGTGGTGGTACGGCCGTCCTCGGCGGCGGCGAGCGCGGTGTCACCGGCCGCGTAGACGTCGGGTACGCCGACCACCCGCAGATGCTCGTCCACCCTGAGCCGTCCCAGCCGGTCGCGCTCGCCGGGGATCTGGGCGGTGAGGGGGCTGGCCGCCATGCCCGCGGTCCATACGACGGTGGCGGCGGGGATCACCTCGCCGTCCGAGAGGGTGACGTCCTCGCGGGTCGCCGACGTCACCGTGCGCCCCAGACGCCGTTCGATCTTCAGCTCGTCGATCGCGTCGAGGATGGCCGGGCGCGGCCCCGGGCCGAGCTCCGGGCCCACCACGTCGGCGAGGTCCACCAGGACGACCCGGACGTCCTCGGCCGCGCCCTGTGCGCCGGCGATGCCCCTCAGGCGCTCGCCCAGCGCGGTGGCGAGCTCCACCCCGGTGAAGCCGGCGCCGACCACGACCGCGGTGTAGCGGCCCGGGGCCGGCGCCCGGTCGGGCAGCCGCCGGAGGTGGTGGTCCAGGGCGGCCGCCGCGGGGAGGGTGTCGATGTCGAAGACGTCCCGGGCACCGGGGAAGGCGGGCCGTACGAGTCGGCTGCCCGCCGCCAGCACCAGCTTGTCGTAGACCAGGTCCAGTTCCTCGCCGGCCCGTCCGACGGCATGTACGGAGTGCGCCTCGGTGTCGATCCCCGTGACGGTCGCCGTGACGCGGCGCACGCCGATCGGGCCGAGGACGCGGTCGAGGGCGACGCGCATGCCGCCGGGGGCGTCCTCGTACAGGCGGGGCCGGATGACCATGTCGTCGCCGCCGTCGACCAGCGTCACCCGCACCTCGTCACCGGCGCCCGCCGCCCGAGCGGCGCGGACGGCTCCGGCCGCGCTCCATACGCCGGCGAAGCCACCGCCGATGATCAGGACATCCTTCATGAACTTCTCCTTCTTCGAGGACGAGTCGGGTACAGCGATTCTGGACAGTAAATATCCTGGATATTGAATGTCAAGATTTATTTCCCTGGGGCGGGCGACCAGGCCACGCGCAGGCGATGCTTGAAGGGAGGGCGACCGACGAGGACGGTCGGGAGGTGAGGGCGGTGATCGCCGTCAACCCGATGGACAGCGACTCGGTACTGGCGACCTTCGGTGCCCTCGGGGTCCTCGTGGTGATCTTCGCGGAGTCGGGCCTGCTCGTCGTCGGCTTCTTCCTGCCCGGCGACACCCTGCTCTTCCCGGCGGGCGTGCTGTGCGCGGCGAGCGCCGACCAGGCGCCCCGGCTGATGCTGTGGCAGGTGCTGCTGTGCGCGGCGGTCGGCGCCGTGGTCGGGGCCCAGGTCGGCTTCCTGCTCGGCCGGCACGGCGGGCGCGCCCTGCTGGCCCGCACCTCGAAACGCCGGGTCCGGGAGGCGGCGGCGCGGGCGGAGAAGCTCCTGGCCCGCTACGGATACGGAAAGGCCCTGGTGATCGGCCGTTTCATCCCGATGGTACGGACCGTCCTGCACCCGGCGGCCGGTGCGCTCGGGGTGCCCACGCGGACCTTCACGCTCTGGCAGATCGTCGGCGGCCTGCTCTGGTCGACGAGCCTGGTCATGGCCGGATACGCCCTCGGCACCACCGTCCCCGACGCCGACGACTTCCTGCTGCCGCTGGTCGCCGTCGTCGTCGCGATCTCCCTGCTGCCCCTGATTCCCGTACTGACCGAGTCACGCCGGTCCAGGCGCGAGCGCTGACGCTCCGCACTTCTCCACTCCGCGCCCGACCTCACCCACGTTCGACCCATCGGACATCGTTCGAAAACCCTTGACGCTGTGCCACACCCCGATTGACACTCTCGCAACACGACGTCACACAGCCGAAACGGCAGGGTGCCCATGGCCGAGGCCCCGCCATGCCTCAGCAGGGAAAATCCATATGCCGTACATCGCACGCGCCCGTGATCGCGTGAGACGCCGGGCGGGCCGACTCGCCGGGCTGACCGCCGCGTCGTTGCTGCTGGGGCTCGCCGGCCCCGCCCTTCCCGCGCAGGCCGCCGACCCGGTCGAGGCGGCCGAGGTCACCGATGGTCTCGCCCTCTGGTACAAGCTCGACGCCAGCTCCGGCAGCACGGTGACCGACGCCTCCGGCCACGGCCGGGACGCCACGGTGAACGGCACCGCGGACTGGTCGAGCACCGGCGAGGGGCTCGCCTTCAACGGTTCGGACACCTACGTCAAGGTGCCGGACGACGTCATGAAGGGCATGAACGCGATCACCGTCTCGCTGGACGTGCGGCTCGACTCCGCGCAGAGCACGCCGTACTTCCTCTACGGCTTCGGCAACTCCAGCGGCGGCAACGGCAACGGCTACCTCTTCACCACCGGCAACTCCCTGCGCACGTCCATCGCCAGCGGCAACTGGTCGACCGAGCAGACCACCAAGCCCGCCGACTCCCACAACCTCACCCGCGCGGTCTGGAAGCACCTCACCTACACCCAGACCGGCACCACGGGCGTGCTGTACGAGGACGGCGTCGAGGTCGGCCGCAACACGGCCGTTAGCATCACCCCGGGCTCGATCGGCTCCGGCACCACCACCGCCAACTACATAGGCAAGTCCGTCTACTCGGGCGACAAGCTCTTCAAGGGCCGCATCCGCGACTTCCGGGTCTACGACCGCGCCCTCGCCGGCTCCGAGGTCGAGCAGCTCGCCCTGCCCGTCGCCACCCAGGGCGTCGCCGACGACAAGGCCGCGCTGAGCCTCGGTGACACCAGCGCCGTCACGGCCGACCTCGACCTGCCGAGGACCGGCACGGCGGGCGGCTCCTCGATCAGCTGGGCCAGCGACGCGCCGTCCGTGGTGTCGGACACCGGCAAGGTGACCCGCCCGGCCGCCGGCCAGCCCGACGGCCACGCCACACTCACGGCCACCCTGAAGAAGGGCACCGTCACCGACACCAGGACCTTCGAGGTCACGGTGCTCCCCGACTTCGACGACGGGACGGCCACCGAGCAGGCCGCCCAGGCCCTCACCGTCCACAACCTCGACGACGTACGCGGCAACCTGACCCTCCCGACCACCGGCTCCTACGGCACCGAGGTCACCTGGTCCTCCGCGAAGCCGGACGTCGTCTCCGGCGACGGTGTCGTCCACCGCCCCGCGCACGGCGACGGCGCCACGACGGTCGAGCTGACCGCCACCGTCAGCAAGGGAGAGGCGAAGGCGACCCGAGTCTTCACCGCGAAGGTCCCCGAACTGCCGAAGGACGAGGCTCTCAAGGGCTACATGTTCAGCTACTTCACCGGCGAGGGCACGGCGGACGGCGAGCAGCTCTACGCCGCGCTCAGCAAGGGCAACGACCCGCTCAAGTGGCGGGAGCTGAACGACGGCAAGCCCGTCCTGACCTCCACGCTCGGTGAGAAGGGCCTGCGCGACCCGTTCATCATCCGCTCCCCCGAGGGCGACAAGTTCTACCAGATCGCCACGGACCTGAGGATCTACGGCAACGGCGACTGGGACGCCTCCCAGCGCACCGGCAGCAAGTCCATCATGGTGTGGGAGTCCACCGACCTCGTCCACTGGACGAACCAGCGCCTGGTCAAGGTCTCCCCGGACAGCGCGGGCAACACCTGGGCGCCGGAGGCGTTCTACGACGCCCAGCGCGGTGAGTACGTCGTGTTCTGGGCGTCGAAGCTGTACGACAACGAGGCGCACTCCGGCGACACGTACAACCGCATGATGTACGCGACCACCCGCGACTTCTACACCTTCAGCGAGCCCAAGGTCTGGATCGACCGGGGCTACTCGGTCATCGACTCCACGGTGATCCAGCACGACGGCACGTACTTCCGCCTCTCCAAGGACGAGCGGAACAACACCTCCTCCACCCCCAACAGCAAGTTCATCTTCGAGGAGAAGAGCGACTCCCTGCTGGACCTGTCCTGGGACGCCGTCGCCGAGGGCATCGGCAAGGGCGCGATGAACGCCGCCGAGGGGCCGCTGGTGTTCAAGTCGAACACCGAGGACAAGTGGTACGCGTTCCTCGACGAGTTCGGCGGCCGCGGCTACATCCCCTTCGAGACGACCGACCTCGCCTCCGGCACCTGGACCCCGTCCACCGGCTACGACCTCCCGGCCAAGCCCCGCCACGGCACGGTGCTGCCGGTGACGCAGGCCGAGTACGACCGGTTGCTGCGCGCCTACCAGCCGGACCAGCTGGTGACGGGCGTCGAGGACGTGACGGTGAAGACGCGGATCGGTGAGGCCCCGGTCCTCCCGGCCACCGTGATCGCCGAGTACGCCGACGGCGTCAAGCGTCCCGTCTCCGTCACCTGGGAGGACGTCCCCGCGTCGAAGTACGCGCAGGCCGGCGCCTTCACCGTGACCGGCAGCCTGCCCGACGGCACCGCGCTGCCCGTACGCGCCGAGGTCACCGTCTCGGCGGAGGGCCCGGACGTCCCGGCCGACCTGCTCCTCCAGTACGACTTCGACGAGACGGGCGGCAACATCGCCCGCGACACCAGCGGTCACGGCTACCACGGCACCTACGTCCGTACGCCCGACTTCGGCACCGGAGTCGACGGCGGCTCGTTCAGGATGTCCGGCGCCTCCGACTCGCCGTATGTGAAGATCCCGAACGGCGTGCTGAAGAACGCCGACAGCGTCACCGTCTCGACGTACGCCAAGTGGAAGGGCGGGGACAACTTCCAGTGGCTGTTCGGCCTCGGCCCCGACAGCAACAAATACCTGTTCGCAACGCCCTCCAACGGCGGCTCCAGCCTCTACTCGGCGATCACCAAGGCGAGTTGGTCGGCGGAGTCCAAGCTGACGGCCGGCTCACGGCTCACGCCCGGTGAGTGGCGGCACGTCACCGTCACCCTCGACGGCACGACCGGCACGATGGTCCTCTACGTGGACGGCATCGAGGCCGCCCGCACGACGACGACGATCAAGCCGTCCGAGCTGTACGACGCGAACAAGGAATACTCCGGCTACATCGGCCGGTCCCTGTACGCGGCCGACCCGTACTTCGGCGGCGAGGTCGACGACTTCCGCGTCTACGACCGGGCCCTGACGGCCGCCGAGGTCATGGAGCTCAGCGGCAACACGGCGGGCATCGCGAAGGCCACGCACCCGGCGCTGAAGGTCGACGCGCTCATCGACAACTCCGGCGGCACGATCACGCTGCCGATGAAGGAGGGCACCGATCTCACCGCGCTCGCCCCGGAGTTCACCCTCGCCCACGGCGCCGCGATCAGCCCCGCCTCCGGCAGCGTGCAGGACTTCAGCAAGCCGGTGACGTACGAGGTGACCGGCTCCGACGGCAAGAAGCGCAGCTGGACGGTCTCGGCGCTGATCATGAGGAGCCCGGTGCTGCCGGGGCTCAACGCCGACCCGAACATCGTGCGGTTCGGCGACACCTTCTACCTGTACCCGACCACCGACGGCTTCGAGGGCTGGAGCGGTACGCAGTTCAAGGCGTACTCGTCCACGGACCTGGTCCACTGGAAGGACCACGGCGTCATCCTCGACCTGGGTCCTGACGTGTCCTGGGCGGACAGCAGGGTGTGGGCGCCGGCGATGGCCGAGAAGGACGGGAAGTACTACTTCTACTTCTGCGCCGACGCCAACATCGGTGTCGCGGTGTCCGACTCGCCGACGGGGCCGTTCAAGGACGCGCTGGGCAGGCCGCTGCTCAAGGCGGGCCAGTACAGCGGCCAGATGATCGACCCGGCGGTGTTCACCGACGACGACGGACAGGCGTATCTGTACTGGGGCAACGGGCACGCGTACGTGGCGCCCCTGAACGCCGACATGACCTCGATCGACACCTCGAAGGTCAAGGACATCACCCCGAGCGGGTACAACGAGGGCACCTTCGTCGTCAAGCGCAAGGGCACCTACTACTTCATGTGGTCGGAGAACGACACCCGGGACGAGAACTACCGCGTCGCCTACGCGACCGGCCCCTCCCCCACCGGCCCGTGGACCAAGCACGGTGTGATCCTGGAGAAGGACCTCTCCCTCGGCATCAAGGGCCCTGGCCACCACTCGGTCGTCCACGTCCCGAACACCGACGACTGGTACATCGCCTACCACCGGTTCGCCATCCCCGGCGGCGACGGCACCCATCGTGAAACGACCGTCGACAAGCTGGAGTTCGACGCCGACGGCCTGATCAAGAAGGTCGTGCCCACGCTCACCGGCATCGACCCGGTGACCGTCGTGCACGCCGGTGCGGACGGCAGCGGGAAGGAAGGCGACGCCATCCCGCTGAACGGCACCGTCTCCGGTGCGGGCGGCCCGAAGTGGACGGTCGAGGCCGGCGCGCCCTGCACGGTCGCCGACCCCGAGGCCGCCCGGACCACGATCACCTGCGCCGACGACGGCACCTACGAGGTCACCCTGACCGGCGGTCGCAGCAGCGACACGGCCACCGTCGACGTCACCAACGCGGCCCCGGCGATCACCTCGGCCACCGGCCCGAAGACCGCCGTGCCGGTCCGCCAGCGCGCCACGGTCACCGCAGACTTCGGCGACGCGGGCGCCCGGGACTCCCACACCTGCACGGTCGACTGGAAGGACGGCACCGACCCGGCCAACGGCAAGATCATGGGCGGCGTGTGCCGCGCCGAACACGTCTACACCAAGGCCGGCATCCACCGTCCGGTGGTCGAGGTCACCGACGACGACGGCGCCTCGGACAGCACCACGCTCGCCGAGCTGATCGTCTTCGACCGCGGCGCGGGTCCCGCGCTCGGCGCCGGTGTGATCACCTCCACGGCCGGCGCCTACCCGGCCAGGCCGGCTGTCTCCGGCAAGGCGGCCTTCTCCTTCGCCGTCGCGTACGGCTGGAGCGCCGCCGTCCCCACGGGCAAGGCCACCTTCGACTTCGGGCCGGCCAAGCTGAAGTTCCGCTCCACCGGCTCCGACTGGCTGGTGGTCACCGGCTCCCAGGCGGTCTACCAGGGCTCCGGGACCGTCAACGGCAGCGGCGGCTACGGCTTCCGGATCACGGGGACCGACGGCCCGGACACCTTCCGTATCAAGATCTGGAAGAAGTCCACCGGTGACGTCGTCTACGACAACCTCACCGGCGCGCGGACGACGGGCGTCATCAAGGTCGGCGGCACCCCCGGAGGACGTGAGGGATAACCCTTAGCCCTGCTCAGGAACGTTCCCTGGTGCGTCCCTGATTCCGGTCCTGAACGGTTGTGGCCACCCTCGGCTCGCTGTGAAGCTCGTCGAGGAGTGGCCACTCCTGTGTTCCGTGGTCCGAGAAGTATCAGGAGTACCAGGAGGAACTCTGTGCAACCGTTGACGAAGGCGCTCACCGGGGCGCTCACCGCCGGAGTGCTGGCGGTCGGCGCACTGGTGGCCGGCCCGGGCGTGGCGGACGCCGGCACGCCGGACCGCTTATCCGCCGGCCCCTCGGCGACGCCCGCCGCCAGGATCGACTGGAAGCCGTGCCCCGACCATCCCACGGCCGAGTGCGGCACCCTCAGGCTGCCCGTCGACTGGTCCGACCCGGCGGGCGAGAAGTTCGACATGGCGGTGGCGCGGCGCAAGGCGACCGACCCGGACCGTCGGGTCGGCGCGCTCCTGGTCAATCCGGGCGGGCCCGGCGACCCGGGGGTGGACTTCACCCTCACCCGCGCGCCCGGCCAGTTCAGCGAGGAACTCCAGGCCAGGTTCGACATCGTCGGCTTCGACCCTCGCGGTGTCGGGCTCAGCCAGCCGGTGAAGTGCTCGACGGAACTGCTGGGCCGGGCGCCGTCCCCGTACCCCCGCGACCAGGCGGAGTTCGACCGACTGGCGGCCTACAACCGGGAGTTGCGCGAGGACTGCCGACGGCACAGCGGCCCGATCTTCGACCACGCCGACACACTGGGCGTCGTCCGGGACATGGAGGCCCTGCGCAGGGCACTGGGCGAGGAGAAGCTCAACTACTTCGGCCACTCCTACGGCACGCTGATCGGCGAGCAGTACGCGGAGCTGTACGGCGACCGGATCCGTGCCATGGCCCTGACCGCGAACATCGACCACAGCCTGGGCACCCGCGACTTCATGGTCTCCTCCGCGGTCGCCGCCGAGGACTCCTTCCACCAGTTCGTCAAGTGGTGCGAACGCTCGCCGTCCTGCGCACTGCACGGCCGGGACGTCACCGCCGTCTGGGACCGTCTGCTCGCCCGGGCCGACCGGGGCGAGATCCGGGATCCGGAGAACCCCGGCCGGACGCTCTCCGGGAACGACATCAGCTTCTTCGCCTTCCGGTACAAGTTCTACGGCCCGGACTACGACGAGCTCGCCGACTATGTGGCCGCACTCGAAGCGCGGACGGGGCGGAGTTCCCGCGTCGAACCACAGCCGGGAGCATCGGGGGCGGCGCCCGCCGCCGATGACAGCGAGCAGCGGACCACGGCCCAACCCTTCGCCGCGGTGTTCTGCCAGGACTGGCGCATCCGGCCCAAGGACTACAAGGAGTTCGCCCGGCTGACGGCGGCCGAGCTGCGGGCGGCGCCGCACATGCGCGGCTCACCGCGTGTCCACGCCGCGATGGCCGGATGTGTCGGCTGGCCTGACGAGGTGAACAACCCGCAGCACCGTCTGCGCATCACCGGAGCCCCGGAGATCCTCATGCTGCACTCCCGCCACGACCCGGCGAACAACTACGCGTGGGCGACCAACGTGCACCGGCAGACCCGCGACACGACGGTGCTGCTGACGTACGAGGGCGCGGGGCACAGCGTCTACGGACGCGGTGACTGCACCCGAGGAGCGGTGGACGACTACCTCATAGGCCTGAAGGTTCCCGAGGACGGCAGCAGCTGCCCGGCGGTCGATCCGGGCGCCTGACCCACCCGTGGGAGCGCCTCGTCGGCGGTGTTGAAACCGCGGTGAAACCGAGCGGAAGCCGGCTCCCCGCACGCTTCGAGGCGTCTCCCACCACCGGAAAGGCCGCCATCATGACCGACGCCCTGCACCTCACCCCCGAACTCGTCGAGGACCCCGTCCGCGGCTACGCCGACCTGCGTGCCCGCACCGACGTCGGCCATGCGGTCCTGCCGGGCCTGGACACCCCGGTGCGGCTGCTGACCCGCTTCGAGGACGTCCGGGCCGCGCTCACCGAACCGCGTCTGATCCGGGACCGCGGCGCCGTCCCCGGTGGCTCCGACATGCCGGACCCGCAGGCCGAGTTGCTGGCCCAGGGCTTGGAGGGCCTCCCCGCGGAGTACGTCCCGTACCTGTCGGGGCACCTGGCGCTGTTCGACGGCGACGAGCACACCCGGCGACGCGGCCCGCTCACCCGCGCCTTCACCGCCCGCCGGGTGTCCGCGCTGCGCCCCTTCGTGGAGAAGACCGCCCGCGACCTTCTCACGCTGCTCGCCGGGCGCGAACAGGCCGATCTGCTCGGCGAGTTCGCCTACCCGCTGTGCACGGCCGTGATCTGCGAGCTGGTCGGGGTCGACGCCGCCGACCAGGACCGGGTCTGCGGGTGGATCCGGGACTTCGCGTACGGCGACGGCAGCGGGGTCGTCGAGGGGCTGGCCGGCATCGTGGAGTACACCAAGGACCTGGTCGCCCGGCGCCGCGCCGAGCCCGCCGACGACCTGGTCTCGGCGCTGCTGGCGGACGGCGGGCTGAGCGACGACGAGATCGTCACCGCCTTCTTCCTGCTCATCAACACCGGCATCACCCCGCCCGCCCTGTTCCTCGCCCACGGCGTCCTGGCCCTGTTCGACCACCCGGAGCAGCTGGAGCGGCTGCGCGCCGAGCCGGAGCTGCTGTCCCGCGCGGTGCCCGAGCTCCTGCGGTACGTCACGCTGGTGCGGATCGGCGCCACCCTGTACGCCACCGAGGACTTCGAGTTCGCCGGCACGCCGCTGAAGAAGGGCGAGGCGGTGACGGTCGGGCTGTTCGGCGCCGACCACGACCCCGCCGCGTACGAGGCTCCCGAACGGCTCGACATCACCAGGGAGTTCGGGCGCGGCGACGGTCATCTGGCCTTCGGGCACGGCCCGCACTACTGCATCGGCGCGGCGCTGGGCCGGGTCCTCACGTCCGTCGTGTTCGAGGAGCTGCTGGTGCGGCGGCCGTCGGCACCGGAGCTGGCCGTGGACCGTGACGACGTCGAGTTCGGGCACTGGCCCGGCGACGGCTTCCACCTGGTGCGGTTGCCGGTGCGGCTCTGAGGCCCCGCCTCAGCGTCCGGGACCCAGCAGCGTGAGCACGGCCTCGCGCAGCGCCTCCCGGTCCAGGGCGGCGTACGTGGCCACCGCGTCCTGGTACGTCGCCTTGTCGGCGTTCATGGCGGCCTCGCGGGAGAGGGCCGAGGACATGGTGGGCTGGAAGTTGCGCAGGGCGCGGTAGCGGTCGGCGAGCACGAGCAGCCGTACGCCCCGTTCCGTGGCGCCTGAGGCCAGGTCGGCCGTCCCGAGCGCGAGCAGCAGCGCCCCGCAGACCGGGAAGTCCACGGTCACCCGGTGCGGGGCGGCCTTCGGGCGGGTCAGCAGAGCGGTCAGCCGGTCCGGGAGGGCCGTGGCGATGCGCTCGACGAGGTCGAGGCGGCCGTGCCGGGCGTGGGCGGTCACGGCGACGGCCTGGAGTTCCAGCACCCAGGGTTCCATGGGGAGTTCGTCGCCGAAGACGGGGCTCGCGCCGCGCTCCAGCCGGTCGACGGCGCGGCGCCACAGCCCAAGGCCGGTCTCGACGTCACCGCGGGCGAGGGCGATCTCGGCGCGGGCGCCCAGGTCGGGGGTGAAGGCGTCGGAGCCGGTGCCCTCGGGCTGGTGCCGCAGGGCCTCTTCGAGCCAGTGCTCGGCCGCGTCGAGGTCCCCGGTCTGGAGGTTGGCGAGCATCATGCCCCAGCGCAGCCCGATCGGGTCGCCCCACTCGCCGTATCCCTCCAGCGCCTCCAGCGCGGACCGCACATGGACGATCGCCTCCGCGCCCCGTTCCGTCTGCAGGCACAGCTCGGCGACGCGGGAGGCGGGCCAGAACCTGAGCAGGGGGATGTCCTGGCCGGCGAGTGCGGTGACCATCCGGCGGGCGGCGTCGAGGGCCCGTTCCGGCTGGTGCTCGCTCTGCCAGACATAGCTGGCCGCGCAGTTGGCGACGCCGGCGAGCAGCGGGGCGTCGCTGTCGCACAGGCCCTCAAGGGCGTCGAGGTCCCCGAGCACCTCGGGCAGCGCGCACAGCACGGTCGCGACGGCGCGGACCAGCGTGTCCGGTGGGGCGGGCGGCAGCCGTCGCAGGGTGACGAGGGTGCGGACGGCGCCGGGGCCGACGCCGAGGAAGATGTTGGCGGTGGCCAGCGCGGCGGCGGTGCGGGCCGGTTCGACGTGGTCGGGGCCGGGCCGGTAGTGGGAGAGGAGGTCGGCGGTGTCCTCGGTGAGGGCGATGAGACGGGTGTAGTTGGCGTCGGTGGTCCACAGGCCGGCGAGTACGGCGGTGACCGGGGCGACGGTGTCGGCGTCCGCGCGGGCGAGCGCGATCCGCACGGCCTGGACGAGGTTGTCCTGCTCGGCGCGGATCAGCTGCCAGGAGGCGAGCGGGTCGGGTCCGAACGGTGCGTCGTGGTAGGTGCTGCCGAAGTCCCGCGCCCAGCTCAGGAACCGTTCCTCGACCGCCGCGTCCTCACCCGCCCGCTCGCGATGGGCGGCGGCGAACTCCCGCACCGTCTCCAGCATGCGGAAGCGGCTGCCGTACGCGGTGTCGGTCACCTTGAGCAGGGACTGGTCGACGAGGTCCGCCAGCACGTCCAGCGTGTCGTGGTCGTCGAGGAGGTCGGTGAGGACGTGCTCGGCCGCGGCGGCGGTGAAGCCGCCGGGGAAGACGGCGAGGGCGCGCAGCGCGGTCCGGCCGGCCGGTTCCAGCAGGTTCCAGCTCCAGTCGACGACGGCGTGCAGGGTGCGGTGGCGCCGCGGCGCGTCCCGGGGCCCGCCACGCAGCAGGGCGAACCGGTCGTCCAGGCGGCGGGCGATCTCGGCGACCGACATCACCCGGACGCGGGCGGCGGCGAGCTCGGTGGCGAGCGGCAGTCCGTCGAGGCGGCGGCACAGGTCGGCCACGGCGTCGGCGGGTAGTTCGGCGTCGGGGCGGGCGGCGCGGGCGCGCTGTTCGAACAGCTCGACGGTCGTGGCCGGGTCCAGCTCCGGCAGCGGGTGGACGGTCTCGGAGGTCAGTCCGAGCGGGGCGCGGCTGGTGGTGAGGACGCTGATGTTCCTGGTCATCGACACCAGGGCCCGGACCAGGTCGGCGACGCCGGCGACGACCTGCTCGCAGTTGTCCAGGACGAGCAGCGCGGGGCCGGGCCCGAGGGCGCCGACGATGCCGGCGAGCGCGTCGGCGGACGGCCCGAAGCCTGCCGCGGTGGCGCGCAGGCTCTCGCCGATGCCGAGTGCCGAGGCGACCTCGCCGACGACGTCGTCGTCCTGCCGGACACCGGCGAGCGGCACCAGATGTACGACCCGGTGCTCGGCCTCACGGGCGACGGCACTGGCGAGCCGCGTCTTGCCGAGGCCGCCCGGGCCGACGACGGACGTGACCCGGGAGCTGTGGATGAGCCGGGTGACGGCGGCGACGTCGGCCTCCCGCCCGAGCAGCGGGTTGGGTTCGTGCGGCACCCCGCGCCGCACCACCGGAGCCTGCCCGCGCAACAGCTCCTGGTGCAGCTCCTGCAGCGCCGGACCGGGATCGGTGCCGAGTTCGTCGCGCAGCCGGCGCCGGTAGGTGTCGTACGTCGCCAGCGCGACGGCCGCTCCGGCGGTACCGGACTGGCAGCGCATCAGCTCCAGGAGCAGTTCCTCGTCGAGCGGATGCGTGGCCAGCAGCTCTCCGAGTGGCCCGGCCGCCTCCTCGCGGCGTCCCGCGCGGGCCAGTGACAGTGCGCGCAGCCGCGTCAACGCCAGGTGTGCGGCGCCCAGTTCGAGCCGCAGGTCCACCAGGGGGTCGCCGAGGACGACGCCCTCCACGGGGCCGCCGTCCCACAGCGCGAGACCCGCCTCGGCCTCGGCGACGGCGCCGTGGTGGTCGCCGGCCCGTGCCTTCTCCGCGCTCGCGTCGGCGTGCAGTTGGACGGCCCAGGCGTCGACCTGGTCCTCGCGCAGGGCGATGCGGTAGCCGGTGGGGGTGCTGGCGATGACCTCGCCGCCCAGCAGGGAGCGGGCCCGCGACACCAGGATCTGCAACGCCTTGGTCGGGTTCTCGGGCTGCTCGTCCGGCCACAGCCCCTCCACGAGCCGTCCGGTGCCGCATCCGGCTCGCGGCTCCCCGGCGAGCAGCGCGAGCAGCCCGCGCAGCCGGGGCGCGGTGATCTCCTTGCCCCGGTGGGAGACGGACGTCAACAGCGTCAGCTCGATGGTCACCCGTGCAGCGTAGTCAGAAGACCGGGTGCAACCCTCTCGCAACGTTGCCCGTGCTGCCCTTGCTGCCATGTATGAGGAGACCCCGCGCGTCGAACTCACCCCCGCGGCCGCCGACCTGCTGCGCCGTCTGCGCGCCACGCACGGCCCGCTGATGTTCCACCAGTCCGGCGGCTGCTGCGACGGCAGCGCGCCGATGTGCTACCCGGAGGGCGAGTTCCGCACCGGCGGCTCGGACGTGCTGCTGGCGGAGCTCCAGGTCGAGGGGGTGGCGGAGCCGGTGACGTTCTGGATGTCGCGCAGTCAGTACGAGGCGTGGAGCCACACCCGGCTGATCGTCGACGTCGTCGAGGGCCGGGGCAGCGGCTTCTCGCTGGAGGCACCCGAGGGGGTACGTTTCCTCACCCGTTCTCGCGTAGTCGGCGCCTAGCAACCCCGCAGGTCGTCGCGGTCTGGTGCACTTCCCCTGAGTGCTGGGAAATTTGACGGGACATCAGGGGGAGGAATCGTGACTCGTCGTCAGAAACGGTTCGGAGCCGCCAGAGCGGCCTTCACGCTGCTCACGGCACTCGGCGCGCTGGCCGGTGCGGCCCTGGTGGGGGCGGCACCGGCCGGCGCCGCGCAGGGCACACCGATCGCGCCCGGTGTCACGTACGAAGAGTTCGACATCCCGGCGGCGAAGGGCACGACGCACGCCCATGTCCTCACCGTCGACCTGCGCGATCCGCGCGTACGCCTCGATCTGCTGCACCCGGGCGCGGTGGCGGCCCGGGCCACCGTCTCGCGGCAGGCCACCGCGCAGGGCGCGGTCGCGGGCGTGAACGGCGACTTCTTCAACATCAGCGAGACCCAGCACCCGGGCGTCCAGGCGACCGGCGCGAGCGTGGGACCGGCCGTCGCGCGAGGCCGGGCACTGAAGGCGGCGGTGCCGAACGGCCAGCGTTTCGGGCCGGCGCTGCCGCCCGGCACGAGCACCGAGGACGTGTTCGGCGTGGGCGTCGACCGGCGGGCCCGGATGGACGGTCTGAGCCTCGCCGGCTCGATCCGCACCCCGCAGGGCTCGCTGCCACTGCGCGGACTCAACCAGTACGCGCTGCCGGTGGGCTCCATCGGGGCGTTCACCGCCGAGTGGGGCGAGGTCTCCCGGGTGCGCGCCACCTGCGGCACGGACACCGACCGGGCGGCCCCGTGCAGCACCGACACCTACGAGGTGACGGTCCGCCACGGCCGGGTCGTGTCGGCCGCCGACACTCCGGGGAGCGGGCCGATCGCCGCCGGCACGACCGTCCTGGTGGGCCGCGAGGCGGGGGCGCAGCAGTTGCGGAAGTTCTCCGCGGGCGAGCGGGTGGCGGTACGGCACCGGCTGGTGGCGGCGAAGTCACGCGTCCCGTTCCGCTTCGCCCTGGGCGGCTATCCGGTGCTCGACGACGGACAGCCGTTGCCCGGCCTCGACGACAGGGCCTCGGCGGTGCGCACGGCCGTGGGCATCGCGGATCACGGCCGGCGTCTGCTGCTGCTCGCGCTGGACGGCGGGCCCGAATACCGCACGGGTCTGACCATCGCGGAAGTGGCGTCCGTCATGCGGGAGTTGGGTTCGGCCGACGCCTTCAGTCTGGACGGCGGGGGTTCGTCGACGCTGGTCGCACGGGCGCCGGGAGCGGCGGCCGTCTCCGTACGGAACCACCCGTCCGACGGCGTGGAGCGCCCCGTGCCCAACGGCATCGGCGTCTTCTCCACCGGCTGAGTCTCACGGTCTGAGGCTGCTGACGATGTCCGCCGTGGCCGTCAGACCGCTGTTGATGGTGGGCGCCATGCTCGTGCTGGCCAGGTAGAAGCCGAGCAGCAAACACACCAGCGCATGGGTGATCTTCAGTCCGCCGTTGCGTACGAAGATCACCGCAAGGATGAACAGCAGCAGCACCACAGAGATGGAAATGGCCATCGTCAACCTCCTCCGCCACGCCGCCTCGCCCGGTTCACGGCGTTCGGCCGTAAGTGTGGCGTAGCGGAGGGTTCGTCCGTGCGGCTGAGCCGTACTCCGAACGTGTGGTGTCCCGCGGCTGGCTCTAGGCCGTCCGGCGGGCGTCGAGGAAGGCCTCCAGACCGGCGAGGTCGTCGGTGTTGAGGAAGTCGACGTCGGCGTCCAGCAGTTCGCCCCAGAGTGCGTCGCGGGCGGGTCCGGCCACGTCCGGGGTGGCCCAGAAGCGCACCTTCTGGCCTCGGGAGTGCGCCGCCCGGACGATGCCGCGCAGCTTGCGCCGCTCGGCGTCCGGGAAGGCGCCGACGCCGAGCCAGGTGAAGTTGAGCGTCCAGTTGTCGCTGATCAGCGGGACGAAGGAGGCCGGAGCCGAGCTGCCGAGATCGGCGAGGCGGCCGTCGTAGAAGGCGCGGCGGACGCTCTGGGCCTCCATCGGCGTACGGGCGGCGCGGTCACCGGAGATGACGGCGGTGACGGCGCCCGGGAACACCCGGCCGTGGGCGTAGGTCGTGAACAGGTGCTTGTAGCGCCTCAGATGCCTGTCGAGTTCCAGGTACGTCGATGCGCCCTCGGTCTTGATGTCGACGAGCAACTGGACCGGCTTGCGGTGTCCTCGGTACACGGACCCGTGGTTGGCCCTGACGCGGGCGGCGAGCGGGTCGAGGTAGAGGGACTCCAGGGTGCGGGTGGGGTCGAGGTCCTCGGGGTCGTGGGCGACCAGGAGTTGGTCGCCGACGAGGTAGATGTCGGCTTCGAGGCTGCCGAAGCGGTGGTCGAGGGCGTCGAGGAGGGGACGCGGATGCTCGTAGTCGTTGTGGGCGTGTGCCCGCCACAACGGGCGCGGGCCGTGCCCCCGTTCGCCCGCGAGCGCCTGGCCGGCGGGCAGGGCGACCGTGCCCGCGAGGGCGGCGCCGAGGGTGCTGAGGGCTCTGCGACGGGTGGTGAGGGCCATGCTCTGCCTCCCTGGTAGGGCCGGATGGGACCGCTGTGAGTATGCGATTCCGAAGGGCCCAAGCAGCAGGGCTGTGCGGTGAGTTGGCCGGACCGCCGTCGTCCGTTCACTTCGCCCCGGGCGCGCACACGGAAAAGCCCGCCCCAGGTCGGGCGGGCTTTCCGTGTGCTTCGCTCAGGTGTACGTCAGGGAGCCTGGAGGTCGACCAGTTCGGCCAGCGCGGCGCGGTGGGCGCCCGCCGTGCCGTAGGCGATGGAGTCGGCCTTGGCCCGCTTCAGGTACAGATGGGCGGGGTGCTCCCAGGTCATCCCGATACCGCCGTGCAGCTGCACGGCCTCCTCGGCGGCGTGCACCGCGACGGACGCCGCGTAGGACTGGGCGACGGCGACCGCCACGTCGGCGTCCTCGCCGGTCGCCAGCGCGTCGGCGGCGTTACGCGCGGCCGCGCGCAGGTTCACGACCTCCAGCCACAGCTGGGCGAGCCGGTGCTTGAGCGCCTGGAAGCCACCGACCGGACGGTTGAACTGCTTGCGGTCCTTCAGATAGCGGACCGTCTCCGACAGCGCCCAGTCGGCGAGCCCGAGTTGCTCGGAGGCGAGCAGCCCGGCCCCGGCGCGCAGGGCCCGTCGCACGGCGGGTTCGGCGTCGCCGAGCAGCCGCCCGGGCGCCCCGTCCAGGGTGACCGTGGCCACGGGCCGGGTCAGGTCCAGGGACGCCTGCGGGGTCACGGTCACCGCGTCGGCGTCCACCGCGTACAGCCCGCCGTCGTCCGCGGGAACGAGCAGTACATCGGCGGCGGCCGCGTCCGCGATACCGGTCAACTCCCCGTGCAGACGGCCGTCTTCGTGCCGTACGACCTTGTAGGCGCCGCCGGGACCGACGCTCAGGGCGACGGCGAGGGCACCGATCTTCCGCCCGGTCGCCAGCTCGGCGAGCAGGCCCGCGTCGGTCGCGCAGGCGAGCAGGGCCTCGGTGGCCACGACGGCACTGGTCAGATACGGCACCGGAGCGACCGCGCGCCCCAGCTCCTCCAGCACGACGGCGACTTCGCGGTGCGTGGCGCCCTGGCCGCCCTTCTTCTCCGGGACCAGGAGCCCGGCCAGGCCCATGCCGTCGGCGAGGGCCTTCCAGGCCGCCAGGTCGTGCGGGGCGTCCGACTCGGTGCGGGCGATGACGCCGGGCGCGTCGCAGTGGTCGGTGAGCAGGTCGCGTACGGCGGCTCGCAGCGCTTCCTCCTCCTCCTCCGAGTACAGCAGGTCGGTCATCGGGCCAGGTCCTTCCAGGCGACGTCCTTGTCGGTGCGCGGCTCTGCGGGCAGGCCCAGGACGCGCTCGGCGACGATGTTCAGCAGGACCTCGCTGGTCCCGCCCTCGATGCTGTTGCCCTTGGAGCGCAGATAGCGGTAGCCGGCGTCGCGGCCGGTGAAGTCCACGAGCTCCGGGCGGCGCATGGTCCAGTCGTCGTACAACAGCCCTTCCTCGCCGCGCAGTTCGACCTCCAGGCCGCTGATCTCCTGGTTCAGCCGGGCGAAGGCGAGCTTCATGCCGGCGCCCTCGGGGCCGGGCTGGCCGGCGACGAGCTGCTGGCGCAGCCGCTCGCCGGTGAGCCGGGCGACCTCGGACTCGACCCACAGCTTCAGCAGCCGCTGGTGCAGATCGTGGGTGCGCAGCTCCGGCCGTTCACGCCAGGTCTTGGAGATCGGGCCGATCATGCCGCCCTCGCGGGGCAGTCGCATGCCGCCGATCGCGACGCGTTCGTTGTTCAGCGTGGTCTGCGCGACCCGCCAGCCGTCGCCGATCTCCCCGAGGCGCCGGGAGTCCGGGATGCGGACGTCGGTGAGGAAGACCTCGTTGAACTCGGCCTCACCGGTGATCTGCCGCAGCGGCCGGACCTCGACGCCCGGGTCGGTCATGTCGCAGAGGAAGTAGGTGATGCCCGCGTGCTTGGGCAGGTCCGGGTCGGTGCGGGCGATGAGGATGGCCCAGCGGGCGACGTGGGCGCTGGACGTCCACACCTTCTGCCCGTTGACGACCCAGTCGTCGGCCTCCCGTACGGCACGGGTGCCCAGCGCGGCCAGGTCGGACCCGGCGCCGGGCTCGCTGAAGAGCTGGCACCAGACCTCCTCGCCGGTCCACAGCGGCCGCAGATAGCGCCGCTTCTGCTCCTCGGTGCCGTACTGGAGGATCGTCGGGGCGGCCATGCCCAGGCCGATGCCGATCCGCCGGGGGTCGTTGTCGGGCGCGCCCGCGGCCTCCAGCTCGGCGTCCACGACGGCCTGCAGGGAGCGGGCCGCACCGAGTCCGCCGAGGCCCTCCGGGTAGTGCACCCATGCCAGTCCCGCGTCGAAGCGGGCGCGCAGGAAGTCCAGGCGGTCGGTGGCGGCCGGCGGATGCGCGGCCAGCAACTCCGCCGTACGGCGGCGCAGTTCGGCGGCGTCGGTCATGCCGCTCCTCCTTCGGTGAGTCCCGGGATCACGGCGACGCGCCCGGTGGTGACGCCGTCGGCGACCCGCTGTACGGCGGCCGCTGCCCCGCCCAGCGGGACGCGCTCGCTGACCAGCGGCTTGATCGCGCCCCGGGCGGCCAGCTCGGTGAGCTGTTCGTGGCAGTGCTGGATCAGCTTCGGGTTCTTGGTGTTGTACAGGCCCCAGTGCAGGCCGAGGATCGAGTAGTTCTTCACCAGGGCGTGGTTGAGCGCGGGGCTGGGGATCGACCCGCTGGCGAAGCCCACGACGACGATCCGGCCCTCGAAGGCGACGACCTTGGCGGACTGGGCGTAGGCCTCGCCGCCGACGGGGTCGTAGACGACGTCGGCGCCCCGGCCGCCGGTGACCTCCTTGACGGCGGCGATGACGTCCTCGCCACGCCGGTCGATCACGACGTCACAGCCCAGTTCCCGGGCGACGGCCGCCTTCTCGGCGCCGCCGACGACACCGATGACGGTGGCGCCGGCGGCCTTCCCGAGCTGCACGGCCGCGCTGCCGACCCCTCCGGCGGCAGCGTGGACGAGCAGGGTCTCGCCGGCCTGAAGACCGGCCCGGCGGTGCAGGCCGAACCAGCCGGTCTGGTAGCCGATGTGCAGGGCGGCGGCCTCGGCGTCGTCCAGCGCGTCGGGCGCCGGCAGCAGAGCGGCGGCGTCCGCGACGGCGTACTCGGCGAAGCCGCCGTACGGCAGCGCCGGGTTGGCGAGGACGCGGCGCCCGTCCTCGGTCTCGCCGCAGATCTCCACCCCCGGCGTGAACGGCAGCGGCGGCCTGACCTGGTACTGGCCCCGGCACAGCAGCGCGTCCGGGAAGTTGATGTTCGCGGCACGCACCTTCAGCAAGACCTGGCCGTCACCGGGCGTGGGCGTCTGGACGTCGTCGAGCCGCATCACCTCGCTCGGCTCGCCGTTCTCGTGCACTTGCCATGCCTGCATGCGGTGCCTCCACGGGACTGCTTCGTCTGACCGGGGTCGCTACGCATACTAAGCGGTCGCTTGCCATCAGGGAACAGTCGGATGCCTCACGACCGCTTGGGCCGCGCCCGCACATGCATCCGCTCCCCCTGCGGCCCGAACAGACTGAGGAACTCCACCGGCCCCTCCCCCGTCGACCCGAACCAGTGCGGCACCCGCGTGTCGAACTCGGCGGCCTCCCCCGCGGTCAACACGATGTCGTGATCGCCCAGGACCATCCTCAGCTTCCCCGCCATCACGTACAGCCACTCGTACCCCTCATGGGTCCGCGGCTCCGGCTCGACCTGCTCCGGCGGCACCAGCACCTTGAAGGCCTGGAGGCCGCCGGGCTGCCTGGTCAGCGGGTAGTAGGTCCGCCCGTGCCGTCTGATCGGCTCGGCCCGCACCCGGGGATCGCGCACGGCAGGCGCGGCGACCAGCTCGTCCAGCGCCACCTCGTGCGCTCGCGCGATCGGCAGCAGCAGTTCCAGACTGGGCTTGCGCAGTCCCGACTCCAGCCTGGAGAGCGTGCTCACCGAGATCCCGGTCGCCTCGGAGAGCCCGGCCAGCGTCGCGCCCCGCTCCTTCCGGATGCGCCGCAGTCGGGGGCCGACCTCCGCCAGAACGTCGTCCATGTCGTCACTCATGTACGCCATTGCAGTTTCGGCAAACACGTTTGTCAATGCCGCACCGCTCGGGCGACTGTCTATGCGGAGGTGGTCACCATGACCGAGAAGCACACCGAGCAGTACGAGGTCGTAGTCGTCGGAGGCGGCGCGGCCGGCCTGTCCGCCGCCCTGGTCCTGGGCCGAGCCCGGCGCCGCACCCTGGTGATCGACGCGGGCGAACCACGCAACGCGCCCGCCGCCCACATGCAGGGCTATCTGTCCCGGGACGGCATGCCGCCCGCCGAGTTCCTGGCCGTCGGACGCGAGGAGATCGCGCGGTACGGAGTCGACCTGGTCCGGGACCGGGCGGTGGACGTCGAGCGCGGGGACGACTTCGCGCTCACCCTGGCCGACGGCCGGCACGTGCACGCCCGACGTCTGGTCATCGCCACCGGCCTCAAGGACGAGCTGCCGGACGTCCCCGGCGTCGCCGAGCGCTTCGGCAGGGACGTCCTTCACTGCCCGTACTGCCACGGCTGGGAGGTCCGCGACCAGGCCTTCGGCGTGCTCGCGACGACTGTGCTGAGCGTGCACCAGGCGCTGATGGTGTCGCAGTGGTCGAAGGACGTGACCTTCTTCCTGCACGAGATCGCCGAGTCGGACCTCTCGGACGACGACGTGCGCAGGCTCGCGGCGGCGGGCGTGAAGGTGGTGCCGGGTGCGGTGGCCGGGCCGGTGATCGAGGACGACCGGCTCACGGGAGTACGGCTCGCTGACGGCACGACGCACGCACGCGAAGTCCTGTTCGTCGCACCCCGCGCGATCCCGCAGACCGACCTGCTGGAGAGGCTCGGAGCCGATTTCCAAGAGACCCCATTCGGCTCGTACCCGGTGGTGGACCCGACGGGGCTTACCTCGGTGCCGGGCGTCTGGGCAGTGGGCAATGCGATGGGCTTCTCAGAGCAGGTCGTCAACGCGGCAGCGGGCGGCTACCGGGCCGGAGCCTTCATCAACGGAGAGCTACTCCTCGCCGACCTGGATGCAACGCCCTGAAGGGGCGCGGGGCTGTATCGATATGCGGCTCCGCCGCGTGGGCGCGACCAGCCACAACGCGCCAGCAGACAAAACACAACCCATCATGACTAGATGCTGCTGACCCGACTGGCCCAGGTATCCCAGGAGATCGCCGCCACCTCGGCCCGCTCCCGGAAGACCGCCCTGCTGGCGGAGCTCTTCCGGGACGCCGAGCCCGACGACGTCCCGATCGTCATCCCCTACCTGGCGGGACGCCTCCCGCAGGGCCGCCTCGGCATCGGCTGGAAGGTGCTGAGCCTCCCGGTCCCCCCGGCCACCGAGCCCACCCTCACCGTGGCCGAGGTGGACGCCCGGCTCACGGAGCTGGGCAAGGTGTCCGGCACGGGTTCGCAGGCCGAACGGGCCCGCCTGGTGGCCGAGTTGATGGGCGCGGCCACGGACGACGAGCAGCGCTTCCTGTTCGGGCTGATCACCGGCGAGGTACGGCAGGGCGCCCTGGACGCGGTGGCGGTGGAGGGCCTGGCCCAGGCGACCGGGGCGCCGCCCGCGGACGTACGCCGCGCGGTGATGCTCGCCGGGTCGCTCCAGACGGTGGCCGAGGCCCTGCTCGCCGAGGGTCCAGGCGCCCTCACCCGCTTCCGGCTCACCGTCGGCCGCCCGGTCCTGCCGATGCTGGCGCACAGCGCCTCGTCGGTGGCGGAGGCGGTCGAGAAGCTCGACGCCTGCGCGGTCGAGGAGAAACTGGACGGCATCCGCGTCCAGCTGCACCGCGACGGCGACACCGTACGGATCTACACCCGCACCCTGGACGACATCACCGACCGCCTCCCCGAACTCACCGCCATGGCCATGGAGTTGAGGGGCGAGCGCTTCATCCTGGACGGCGAGGTCATCGCCTTCGACGCCGCGGGCCGCCCCCGTTCCTTCCAGGAGACCGCCGGCCGCGTCGGCTCCCGGGTGGACGTGGCGACGGCGGCGAAGGAGGTCCCCGTCTCCCCCGTCTTCTTCGACGCCCTGTCCGTCGACGGCCACGACCTGCTCGACCTGCCCTTCGCCGAACGGCACGCGGAGCTGGCCCGGCTGGTCCCCGAGCCGATGCGGGTGCGCCGCACGCTGGTGTCCGGCCCCGACGACCTCACGGCGGCCGAGGACTTCCTCGCCGAGACCCTGGAGCGCGGCCACGAGGGCGTGGTCGTCAAGGCCCTCGACGCCCCCTACAGCGCGGGCCGCCGGGGCGCCTCCTGGCTGAAGGTCAAACCCGTCCACACCCTCGACCTGGTGGTGCTGGCCGCCGAATGGGGCCACGGCCGCAGGACCGGCAAGCTCTCCAACCTGCACCTCGGGGCGCGCACGGCGGACGGCGGCTTCGCGATGCTCGGCAAGACCTTCAAGGGGATGACCGACGCGCTGCTGACCTGGCAGACCGAGCGGCTCCAGGAGCTGGCCGTGGAGACCAAGGGCTGGGGCGTGACCGTACGCCCCGAACTCGTCGTCGAGATCGCCTACGACGGTCTCCAGCGCTCCACCCGCTACCCGGCCGGCGTCACGCTCCGCTTCGCGCGCGTCGTCCGCTACCGCGAGGACAAGCGGCCGGAGGAGGCCGACACGGTCGAGACGCTGCTCGCCGCCCACCCCGAGGTGAGGCCATGACCGCGACAGAGGTGACGCCGTGACGTCGTCCACGTCCAAGGGAAAGCACAGCGCCGGTCTGCTCCTCTTCCGCTGCACCGAAGACGGTCTGGAAGTGCTGCTCGGCCACATGGGCGGCCCGTTCTTCGCCAAGAAGGACGCCGGGGCGTGGACGGTCCCCAAGGGCGAGTACGAGCCCGACGAGCCCGCCTGGGAGGCGGCCCGCCGTGAGTTCCGGGAGGAGCTGGGGCTGGCGCCGCCCGACGGGGAGGCCGTACCGCTCGGCGAGGTGAGACAGGCCGGCGGCAAGACCGTCACAGTGTGGGCGGTCGAGGCCGACCTCGACCCGGCGACGGTCGTCCCCGGCACGTTCACCATGGAGTGGCCGCCGCGCTCGGGGCGGACCCAGGAGTTCCCCGAGCTGGACCGGGTGGAGTGGCTGGGCGTCGAGCGGGCGCGCGAGGTGATCGTCAAGGCCCAGGCCACGTTTCTCGACCGGCTGGCGGAGCACTCGGCCTGAGCGGCCGTACACGCGTTGCGGTAGCCACCGCCGCGCGGGAAGGTCGAAGCATCAGCCCGCTCCCAGGAGGTCGGTCATGCCCATCGCGACGGTGAACCCGGCGAACGGCGAGACGCTCAAGACGTACGAGGCCATGGGTGCCGAGGAGATCGAGCGCAGGCTCCAGCTCGCCGAGGCCACGTTCCGCACCTACCGGACGACCGGGTTCGTCGACCGGGCTCGTCTGCTGCTCCAGGCGGCGACTCTCCTGGAAGAGGACCAGCAGGACGTGGCCCGGATGATGACGACCGAGATGGGCAAGCCCATCAAGCAGGCCCGTGCCGAGGTCGCCAAGTGCGCCAAGGCGATGCGCTGGTACGCCGACCGGGCCGAGGAACTGCTCGCCGACGAGGAGCCGCCCGACGCGGACGTGAAGGACTCGGGCGCGTCGCGGGTGCGGGTGCGCTATCGCCCGCTCGGGCCGATCCTCGCGGTGATGCCGTGGAACTTCCCCCTCTGGCAGGTGATCCGCTTCGCCGCCCCGGCGCTGATGGCCGGCAACGTCGGCCTCCTCAAGCACGCCTCGAACGTCCCTCAGACCGCGCTCTACCTGGAGGACCTGTTCCACCGCGCGGGCTACACCGAGGGCTGCTTCCAGACCCTGCTCATCGGCTCCGGACAGGTCGACGAGGTCCTGCGCGACGAGCGCGTCAAGGCGGCCACCCTGACCGGCAGCGAGCCGGCCGGCCGTGCGGTCGCCTCCACCGCCGGGGAGATGATCAAGAAGACGGTGCTGGAGCTGGGCGGCAGCGACCCGTACGTCGTCATGCCGTCGGCCGACCTCGACCGGGCCGCGCAGGTCGCGGTGACCGCGCGCGTGCAGAACACCGGGCAGTCGTGCATCGCCGCCAAGCGGTTCATCGTGCACACGGAGGTCTACGACGCCTTCGCCGAACGGTTCGTCGCGGGCATGAAGGCACTGACGGTCGGCGACCCGATGCTGGACGACACGGACGTCGGCCCGCTCTCCAGCGAACAGGGCCGGACGGACCTGGAGGAACTGGTCGACGACGCCAAGCGGGCCGGCGCGACCGTCCTGTGCGGCGGCCACGAGCTGCGTCGGCCCGAACTGCCCGGCTGGTACTACCCGCCCACCGTGCTCGCCGACATCACCCGCGAGATGCGCATCCACCGCGAGGAGGCCTTCGGACCGGT
This sequence comes from Streptomyces muensis, assembly GCF_021474425.1. Lineage (GTDB taxonomy): Bacteria > Actinomycetota > Actinomycetes > Streptomycetales > Streptomycetaceae > Streptomyces > Streptomyces muensis. The sequence continues at coordinate 48,214 of NZ_JAKEIP010000029.1, forward strand.
CGCCACGCTGTACCGGGCGGGTGACCTGGACGAGGCGGTGCTCATCGCGAACGACTCGCTGTTCGGACTGAGTTCGAACGTCTGGACGCGGGACGAGGGGGAGGTCGACCGGTTCGTACGGGACCTGGAAGCCGGAAGTGTGTACGTCAACGGGATGACGGCGTCCCATCCGGCGTTCCCGTTTGGCGGAGTAAAGCGGTCCGGATACGGGCGTGAGCTGTCCGGGCACGGAATCCGCGAGTTCTGCAACATCACTACGGTTTGGCAGGGTGCGTGAGCGCTGCGCGACTACGATCCCGGGTGTGAACCGCGAAGTTACTCTGCCGCTGATCGTCGACGACCGCGGGACCCTGCAGGTGGCTGCCGCCGATGTGAGCAAGCTGCTGCGGACCGTGGGTGGTCGGTGGCTGCACCTTGTCGAGGCCGGGGAGGACGGGCTCGACGAGGACACGGTGGCGGCGCTGACCATCGAGCTGGCGAAGCTCGCGGATCGGATCGACGTGGCGTGCATTGCTCATAGCAGCGGGAGTGCGCCGTAGGGGTTCGGTTCGCTGCCGGGTGCGGGTCGTGTGTGGCTAGTCGCGCAGTTCCCCGCGCCCCTGGGGGGTTCGTCCGCTCAGCGTTGACCAGAACTGGTTCTCGTAGGACTGGAGCAAGCGGCCGTACTCGTGCCCTCGGGACTCGTCCGGTTTCCCCTCCTCCAGGGCCGCCTGCGCCTGTCGATCCAATTCGGGGGACGGTTCCGCGAAGAAGTCGAAGAAGGCGCAGGCCTCGTCGGTGAAGCCGTAGTGGCGGCGCAGCGCCTCGGCGATCGTCGCGCAGTAGCCGCCCCAGGCGGCGAAGTTGACTGTCAGGGCGAGAACCGCCTCCGGCGGCGATGCGTTCAGGGCAAGCCAGGCCACGTACGCGGGGTAGGCCTGGCAGCCCGGGAGGGGTTCGTAGGCGGCTGCCCGCGCCTCCGTCACCCCGCACGCCGTCGCGAACGCCCCCAGACGCTCCCCCGCCAGCACCTCGCCCTCGGCCAGCAGGGTGAAGAAGGCGGCGGATTCCGGGGCGTCGGGGGTAGCGCGTCGGGCGAGATGGAGGAAGGCCCGGCGGTCGGCCGGGATGACCCAGCTCTGTTCCAGGGCGAGGGCGGCGAGAGTGGTGGTGCGGTCCGCCTCTCCACTGGCGATCAGCGGTACGAGAGGGTTCTCCGTCATCGCCGTGTCCTCCATAGACTCGGATGCCGCCAACGCCCCAGGGGCGGGGGCTGCAGCAATTTGCGGCTCCGCCGCGTGGGCGCGACCAGCCACGAACCACCCGCGGCCCGCGTCGCGCAGCAGCCCCCACGGCGCTTACCGAATCGACATACCCGACAACGTCCGCGCGATCACCAGCCGCTGAATCTCACTCGTCCCCTCGAAGATCGTGTAGATCGCGCTGTCCCGGTGCATCCGCTCCACCGGGTACTCCCGCGTGTACCCGTTGCCGCCGAGGATCTGTATCGCCTGCGCCGTGACCTTCTTCGCCGTCTCGCTCGCGAACAGCTTCGACATCGACCCCTCGGCCGCCGTGAACGGCTTGCCGTTGATCGCCATCCAGGAAGCACGCCAGACCAGCAGCCGCGCGGCGTCGATCTGCGTGCGCATCTCGGCCAGCTGGAAGGCCACGCCCTGGTTGTCGATGATGGGCCGCCCGAACTGCTCACGCGTCATCGCGTAGTCGAGAGCGACCTCGTACGCGGCACGGGCCGTCCCCACGGCCATCGCACCGACCGCCGGCCGCGAGGCCTCGAACGTGGCCATCGCCGCGTTCTTCACGCGCTCGCCGCCACCCGCCGCCTTGGCCCGCTCACGCGCCCGCGCGAGGCGCTCGTCCAGCTTCTCCTTGCCGCCCAGCAGGCAGGAGCCGGGCACGCGCACGTTGTCCAGGATGACCTCGGCGGTGTGCGAGGCGCGGATGCCGTGCTTCTTGAACTTCTGGCCCTGGGCCAGGCCCGGCGTGTTCGGCGGGATGATGAAGGACGCGTGCCCCTTGGAGCCGAGCTCGGGGTCGACGACCGCGACGACCACGTGGACGTTGGCGATGCCGCCGTTGGTCGCCCAGGTCTTCGTGCCGTTGATCACCCACTCGTCCTTGGCCTCGTCGTACACGGCACGGGTGCGCATGGAGGCCACGTCGGAGCCGGCGTCGGGCTCGGAGGAGCAGAACGCGGCGAGCTTGACATCGTTTGCGTCGCCGTACATCTGAGGCACCCAGGTGCCGATCTGCTCCTCGGTGCCGTTGGCGAGGACGCCCACGGCGGCGAGGCCGGTGCCGACGATCGACAGGGCGATGCCCGCGTCGCCCCAGAACAGTTCCTCCATCGCCATCGGTATGCCGAGGCCGGTCTGGTCGAAATACTGCTGGGCGTAGAAGTCGAGCGAGTAGATGCCGACCTTCGCGGCCTCCTGGATGACCGGCCAGGGAGTCTCCTCACGCTCGTCCCATTCGGCGGCCGCGGGGCGGATCACATCGGCCGCGAAGCCGTGCAGCCAGTCCCGGACCTCCTTCTGTTCGTCGTTGAGCTCCATGGTGAACTCGGCCATGTCCCCTCCAGCGGCGGTACGTGCGTGTTACTAGCGGTAACCCTAGTTTGTTACCGGCTAGTAGGTAAAGTCAACTGCCGATGACTCGTCGACAGCCCATTCGATGGATGGAGCATGTTGAGTGTTAGTTTGCGCAGGCGTCATCGATTCACCACGGGTGGGGAGAGCTCATGGACACCACGCAGCGGACCGAGCAGCAGCGGTCCGCCGACCGCCGTCGGCGCGAGCTGCTGGAAGCCGCCGACCGGGTGGTGCTGCGCGACGGCCCACAGGCCTCGATGAACGCCATCGCCGCGGAGGCGGGCATCACCAAGCCGATTCTGTACCGGCACTTCGGCGACAAGAGCGGACTTTACGCGGCGTTGGCCAAGCGGCACACGGATGCGCTGCTGGACTCGTTGCGGGCCGCGCTGGACGCTCCCGCGGACCGGCGTGAGCGGGTCGAGGCCACGTTGGACACCTACCTCGCGGCGATCGAGGCCCGGCCTCAGGTGTATCGGTTCCTGATGCATCCGACCGAGGGGGGTCAGACGGCGGATCAGGGGTTCGACGTCGGCAAGCACTCGATGCCGTTGCTCCGCAGGATGGGCGAGGAGTTGGCGACCGTCATCGAGGAGCGGCTGGATCTCGGGCCGGGGAGTCAGCAGCTGGCCCGGGTGTGGGGGCACGGGATAGTCGGGATGATGCATGCCGCGGGTGACTGGTGGCTGGGGGAACGGCCTTGTTCGCGGGCGGAGTTGGTACGGAGTTTGGCCGACCTGTTGTGGGGTCGGCTTGCGGCCGCGGGGGACAAAATGGGGGGTCCGGGGTTCTGACGGTTGTTTGCCATGTATCGGCCGGTGGGGGCTGGTCGCGCCCACGCGGCGGAGCCGCAAATTGACACAGCCCCGCGCCCCTAGGTGGGCATCCCCGGCCGGCGCCAGGAGGCTCGGCCCGCTTGGCGCATCAAGCGTCTGTGGCGCCAACCCGTCACGCGGTCCGCGTAGACCGTCCCCTCCAAGTGATCGCACTCGTGCTGCAAGCAGCGTGCGAAGAAGCCGGTGCCGTGGATCGTCAGCGGCTCCCCCGTCATCGTGAAACCCTCCACCACCGCGTGGTCGTACCGCTCCGTCCCCGCCTCCAGGCCCGGCAGGGACAGGCAGCCCTCCGGGCCGCGGATCACCACCCCGTCCGTCTCCACCAGGCGGGGATTGACCACGTGCCCGAGATGACGTACGTCCTCGTCGTCGGGACAGTCGTAGACGAACACCCGGAGGGCTTCCCCCACCTGGTTCGCGGCGAGGCCCACCCCCTGGGCCGCGTACATCGTCGCGAACAAGTCCTCCACCAGGGTCGCCAGTTCGGGGCCGAAGTCGGTGACCTGGTCGCAGGGTGCGTGGAGCACCGGGTCGCCGAGCAGGGTGAGGGGACGGACGCGCCCGTGCGCGCCCGGAATGGAGGCGTTCCGCATGGCGGCAAGGGTACGGCGATTCGGGAGTGCGAATGGATCTCGATAGGCTGACCACCACCACGTTGCCGTAGGGCTTCAGGCGCGGCGCGTACGCAAGGAGGATCGAGAACTGATGGCAGGCAACTCGGACCCGCTGACGCCGCGGGCCAAGCTCGCCGTGACCGCGGGCAAGGCGGTCGCGGCGGCATCTCGCGCCGCGGGGCGCGGCAGCGGTTCGGTGATCGGCGGCCGGGTGGCGCTCAAGCTCGACCCCGACCTCCTCGCCAGGCTCGCGCAGAACCTGGACGTGGTCCTCGTGTCCGCGACCAACGGCAAGACCACCACGACCCGGCTCATCGCGGAGGCGCTGCGGGCCGCCGGTCCTGTCGTGTCCAACGCGCTCGGCGCCAACATGCCGGCCGGTATCACCTCGGCGCTCGCCGGCAGCTCGGAGGCGCGCTACGGCGTCATCGAGGTCGACGAGAAGTACCTCGCCGGGGTCGCGCGGGACACCGACCCCAAGTGCATCGCGCTGCTCAACCTCTCCCGCGACCAGCTGGACCGCGCCGCCGAGACCCGGATGCTCGCCGAGAACTGGCGTGAGGGGCTGGCGGGCAGCAAGGCCGTCATCGTCGCCAACGCCGACGACCCGCTGGTCGTGTGGGCGGCGTCCTCGTCGCCCAACGTGATCTGGGTCGCCGCCGGGCAGATGTGGAAGGACGACGCCTGGTCCTGCCCGTCGTGCGGCGGTGTGATGCAGCGGCCGGGCGACGACTGGTTCTGCGGTGAGTGCGGGTTCCGGCGGCCCACGCCGAGCTGGGCGCTGTCCGGTGACCACGTCCTCGACCCGCACGGGTCGGCCTGGCCCATTCACCTTCAGCTGCCCGGGCGGGCCAACAAGGCCAACGCCGCCTCGTCGGCCGCCGTGGCCGCCGTTTTCGGGGTGCCACCGCAGGTCGCACTGGAGCGGATGTACCAGGTGCAGGCCGTCGCGGGACGCTATGACGTCGTGCAGTTCGAGGGGCGGGACCTGCGGCTGCTGCTCGCCAAGAACCCGGCCGGCTGGCTGGAGACGTTCTCCCTGATCGACCCGCCGCCGACCCCGGTGATCCTCTCCGTGAACGCGCGCGGCGCCGACGGCACCGACACCTCCTGGCTGTGGGACGTCGACTACACGCGGCTGACCGGGCACCCGATCTGTGTCATCGGCGACCGCAAGCTCGACCTCGCGGTGCGTCTGGAGGTCGCGAACCAGCAGTTCCAGGTGTGCGAGAACCTCGACCAGGCGGTGCAGCTGTGCCCGCCGGGCCGGATCGAGGTCATCGCCAACTACACCGCGTTCCAGGACCTGCGCCGCCGCGTCGGCAACTGAGCCAAGAGACTTCAGGGGACTTAAGTGAGCGACAACCAACTGCGGGTCGTCTGGATCTACCCGGACCTGCTCAGCACCTACGGCGACCAGGGCAACGTCCTGGTCGTGGAGCGCCGTGCGCGGCAGCGCGGCCTCGACGTGGCCCGTCTCGACGTGCGCAGCGACCAGCCGATCCCGACGTCCGGCGACATCTATCTCATCGGCGGCGGCGAGGACCGTCCGCAGCGCCTCGCGGCCGAGCGGCTGCGCCGGGACGGGGGTCTGCACCGGGCCGTCGAGAACGGCGCGATCGTGTTCTCGGTGTGTGCGGGCTACCAGATCCTCGGGCACGAGTTCATCAACGACCTCGGTCAGCGTGAGCCCGGTCTCGGGCTGATCGACGTGGTGTCCGTACGGGGTGAGGGCGAGCGGTGTGTGGGGGACGTCCTCGGGGACATCGACCCGCGGCTCGGCCTGCCCCCGCTGACCGGCTTCGAGAACCACCAGGGCGTCACCCACCTCGGCCCCACCGCCCGCCCCTTCGCCCAGGTCCGCCTCGGCAACGGCAACGGCACCGGTGACGGCACCGAGGGGGCGTACAACGACACGGTCTTCGGTACGTACATGCACGGTCCGGTGCTGGCCCGCAACCCGCTGATCGCCGATCTGCTGCTGAAGCTGGCGCTCGATGTGAACGCGCTGCCGCCGACCGACGACCGCTGGTACGAGGCACTGCGCAGCGAGCGGATCGCGGCCGCGCAGCAGCCCGCGTGAGCGCTGTCGCGCAGCCCGTCTGACGGCCCGTCCGCACAGGTGAGCGGGGTCGTCCAGCAGGCGGACGCACGGTTCGGCCCCGCCCCCTGATGCCGCTAGGGTGGCGGGGATTCGAGCCGGACAACGTGGTCCGGTCCCGGCCCACGTTGAGAAGGTATTCCGGGCTATGCGCATTGGTGTCCTCACGTCCGGCGGCGACTGCCCCGGCCTGAACGCCGTCATCCGGTCCGTCGTGCACCGCGCCGTCGTCGACCACGGCGACGAGGTCATCGGCTTCCGGGACGGCTGGAAGGGCCTCCTGGAGTGCGACTACCTCAAGCTCGACCTCGACGCGGTGGGCGGCATCCTCGCCCGCGGCGGCACCATCCTCGGTTCCTCCCGGGTCCAGCCCTCCCATCTGCGCGACGGCGTCGAGCGGGCCAAGGGCCATGTCGCGGAGCTCGGTCTCGACGCGATCATCCCGATCGGCGGCGAGGGCACGCTCAAGGCGGCCCGGCTGATGTCGGACAGCGGGCTGCCCGTCGTGGGTGTGCCGAAGACCATCGACAACGACATCGCGGTCACGGACGTCACCTTCGGCTTCGACACGGCCGTGGGTGTGGCCACCGAGGCCCTGGACCGGCTCAAGACCACCGCCGAGTCCCACCAGCGGGTCCTGGTCGTCGAGGTCATGGGTCGCCACACCGGCTGGATCGCGCTGCACTCCGGCATGGCGGCCGGCGCGCACGCCATCGTCGTACCGGAACGGCCCTTCGACATCGAGGAGTTGGCTCGTCGGGTCGGCGAGCGGTTCGACGCGGGCAAGCGCTTCGCGATCGTCGTGGCGGCCGAGGGCGCCAAGCCGCGGCCCGGCTCCATGGAGTTCGACGAGGGCGGCAAGGACATCTACGGGCACGAGCGCTTCGCCGGGATCGCGCGCCAGCTGTCGATCGAGCTGGAGCAGCGGCTCGGCAAGGAGGCGCGGCCGGTGATCCTGGGCCATGTGCAGCGGGGCGGTACGCCTACCGCGTACGACAGGGTGCTGGCGACCCGTTTCGGCTGGCATGCGGTGGAGGCCGTGCACCGGGGCGAGTTCGGTCACATGACGGCGCTGCGGGGGACGGACATCGTGATGGTGCCGCTCGCGGAGGCCGTGGAGACGTTGAAGACGGTCCCGGCGGACCGGTACGAAGAGGCGGAGTGCGTGCTTTAGAGGCCTCGCCGTAGGAGGTTCTCCTTCATTGCCGGCTGCGGGTGGTCTGTGGTTGATCGCGCAGTTCCCCGCGCCCCTGGGTCGGCTGTCCCACCCCCGGTCACAGATGTGGCCGGGGGTGGTTCTAGTCTGGGGCGGACAGACTTGCACAACCCCCACGAAACAGGAGCCGGCGGATGGATCACAGCGGGCACGGCATGACCATGGATCTGCCGCCGTTCACGCTGGGGCGGGGTCTTCAGTGGTCGGCCGACCCGTTCTTCCTCGTCGCCTGCCTGGTGGCGCTCGCGCTGTACGCCTGGGGGGTCGTGCGGCTGCGGCGGCGTGGGGACGCCTGGCCCGTGGGACGTACGGTCTCGTATGTCGTCGGGGTGCTGACCGTGATGCTCGTCATGTGCACCGGGCTGAACGACTACGGCATGGTCATGTTCAGCGTGCACATGGTGCAGCACATGGTGATCAGCATGCTGTCGCCGATCCTGATCCTGCTCGGTGCCCCGATCACGCTGGCGCTGCGGGCCATGCCGCCTGCGGGACGCGGGCGCAAGGGGCCGCGGGAGCTGCTGCTGGCCCTGCTGCACAGCCGGTACATGCGGATCATCACGCATCCGGCGTTCACGATCCCGCTGTTCATCGCCAGCCTCTACGCGCTGTACTTCACTCCGCTCTTCGACTTCCTGATGGGCTCCAAGACGGGGCACATCGCGATGATGGTGCACTTCCTCGCGGTGGGTGTGGTGTTCTTCTGGCCGATCATCGGCGTGGACCCGGGGCCGCACCGGCCGGGCTATCTGATGCGGATGCTGGAGCTGTTCGCGGGAATGCCGTTCCACGCGTTCTTCGGGATCGCGTTGATGATGGCGTCGGAGCCGATGGTCGAGACGTTCAAGAACCCGCCCGGCTCGCTCGGCATCGAGGCGCTCTCCGACCAGAACGCGGCCGGCGGTATCGCCTGGGCGTTCAGTGAGATCCCGTCCGTGCTGGTGCTGATCGCCCTGCTGTTCCAGTGGTACCGCTCGGAGCAGCGACAGGCCCGCCGCAAGGACCGGGCCGCCGACCGGGACGGCGACAAGGAACTCGAGGCGTACAACGCCTATTTGGCCTCATTGAACGCACGCGGAAACTGAGGAAACCGAGAGGCTTCGCCTTTCAGTAGCATGAAGCGCGTCGGGGGAACCGCACCGGGGGGAGCGGTATATGGCGCTTCGTGTTTTCGTACGCAGGTTCGCCGTCCTGTGGGTCTTCTTACTCGCGTTGAGCGGGTGCGACCGGGACGCGCCTTTGTCCGTGGTGAAGGCGGTCGCCGCGGGAGTTCCTTCGCTCGCGCCCTTCTTCGACGAGGACGAGGGGCTCGGCCGTGACGATGCGCGGGTCGTCGCGGCGCGGGGCGCGCACGGTGGTCTTCAGCAGGGGGACACGCCGGGCCTGTACGGGGGGTCCGAGCAGCCGGCGATCTGCGATGTCGCACGGTTGAAGGGGTTCCTCACCGATCCCGCCAATGAACGCAAGGCACGGGCGTGGGCAACCGCGCTCTCCCTTTCCACTGACGCGATTCCGGGATATCTGGAACGCCTCACACCTGTTCTCCTGCGTCACGACACTCTCGTGCGGAATCACGACTACAAGAAGGGGAACGCCGTCCCCTTCGACGCGTTGCTTCAGTCGGGAATCGCGATTCTCGTCGATGATCAGGGGCTTCCCGCCGTGAAGTGCTCGTGCGGAAATCCGTTGCGTCCTTTCGAAGGTGACACGACGCGGATAAAGGTCGAGTTCGACGACCGCAACGAGGAGTGGAAGGGGTACGAGAAGTCGTCCGTGGTGGCCGTGCGGCCCGCGCCCCGGAAAGTGGAACGGCTCGCCCTCGTCGACGTCCATGAACCGGACCGGGGCATCGGCCGACCCGTGGGGACGGCCGGCGAGGACGACACCGCGTTCGACACCCGTGAGCGGCGTGCCGTGCCCGACCTCGCCGGGGCGACGTTCGGGCAGGCGAGCCGGCGGCTGGCCGACCAGGGGCTGGCCGTCGCCCTCGACGGCGGAGGGCTGCCGTCGGACGACGCCCGGGTGACGGCCTCGAATCCACCGGCCGGGACCGAGCTGCGGTTCGGGGAGTACGTGACGCTGAGCGTGTCCGGCGACAGCTCCGGTGGGGCGGTGCCCACTCCCCCGGTCTCGACGCCCACGCCGACGCCTACGCCGACATCGACACCTTCACCCACACCCACACCCACGCCGACACCGACACCGACCAAGTCGTCGCCGTCTTCGTCGTCCTCACCCCCTTCGTCGTCGCCGTCCACGAGCGGTTCCCCGTCCACGGGAACGTCCTCCGCTCCCCGCCCGTCGGCCAAGCCCTCCGCGTCCAGCACACCGCCCCCGCCGTCGTCCCCCACCGGC
>NZ_JAKEIP010000030.1 GCF_021474425.1 Streptomyces muensis
CACTTCGGCGTGACCCTCGCCTTCCAGAACTGCCACCGCGTGGCGGCGTTCCGGCCGGAGGCACGGGGCGGGGAGACCCTCGACGTCTCCCCGAAGCTCCTCGCCGAAGCCGAACACGGTGACATCCGCGAGGAGGACTTCGTCGACACCGTCCGCACCTCGCTGCCGTACGCCTACGACCTGATCGCCTCCCTCGCCACCGAACTCCGCGAAGGCACAGCCGACTTCACGGACAACCAGCCCCCTCCCCCGTCCGAGCAGGAACGCGGCCAACTCCTGCGCGCCCTCGCCAGCGACGCGATCCGCGGCAGCCTGGAACGACACTTCGGCGTGACCCTCGCCTTCCAGAACTGCCACCGCGTGGCGGCGTTCCGGCCGGAGGCACGGGGCGGGGAGACGTATAGGCGGTTCACGTCCGTGCGGTCGCAGGTCTTGAATCAGTCGCCGGAGTTCCGGGACTGCTGAACGTCAGGCCGCGCGCTCGGCCCCTGCCCCATGCGCGCGGATGACCTCCGCATACCGGTACCCGGACCCCTTGATGGTGCGGGCCTGTGTCCCGTAGTCGACGTGGACGAGGCCGAACCGCTTCTCATAGCCGTACGCCCACTCGAAGTTGTCCAGCAACGACCAAGCGAAGTACCCCGCCAGCGGAGCCCCCTTGCGGGCAGCGGAAGCGCAGGCCGCGAGGTGCTGGATCAGGTACTCCTGGCGCTCGGGGTCGTCGACCGTCCCGTCGGGGCGTACGACGTCCGGGTAGGCGGAGCCGTTCTCGGTGACGTGGAGGCGGCGGGCGCCGTAGTCGTGGGTGAGGCGGAGCAGGAGGGTTTCCAGGCCGCTCGCGTCGATCTCCCAGTCCATGCCGGTGCGCGGGACGCCGGCGCGGTGGATCTGGCGGGCGTGGGGGGCCGGTCCGGTGGGGTCGTCGGTGACGGTCGCCGGGAAGTAGTAGTTGAGGCCGAGCCAGTCCAGGGGGGTGGCGATGGTGGCCAGGTCGGTTGCGCGTTCGGGGAGTTCGACGCCGTACACCTCCCGCATGTCCGACGGGAAACCGCGGCCGTGGATCGGGTCGAGCCACCAGCGGTTGGTGTGGCCGTCCATGCGGCGGGCCGCTGCCTCGTCCTCGGGGCGGTCGGTGGCGGCATGGACGGTGGAGAGGTTGTTGACGATGCCGACCTCGGCCGCGGGCGCGGCGGCGCGGATCGCCTGGGTGGCCAGGCCGTGGCCGAGGAGGAGGTGGTAGGAGGCGCGGACGGCGGCCGTCAGATCGGTCAGGCCGGGGGCCATGGTGCCTTCCAGGTGGCCGATCCACGCCGAGCACAGGGGCTCGTTGAGGGTGGCCCAGTGGGTGACGCGGTCGCCGAGGCGTTCGGCGACGACGGCCGCGTAGGCCGCGAAGTGCTCGGCGGTCTCCCGCTCGGGCCAGCCGCCGCGGTCCTGGAGCGCCTGTGGCAGATCCCAGTGGTAGAGGGTGACGGACGGGGTGATGCCCGCCGCCAGCAGGCCGTCGACCAGTTCGTCGTAGAACGCCAGACCCTTCTCGTTGACCTGGCCGTCCCCGCCGCCCGGCACGACCCGCGGCCATGCCACCGACAACCGGTAGGCGTTCGTGCCCAGTTGACGCATCAGTGCGATGTCCTCGCGCCAGCGGTGGTAGTGGTCGCAGGCCATGTCACCGTGGTCGTCGCCCGCGATCCTGCCCGGTGTGTGGGAGAAGGTGTCCCAGATCGACGGGGAACGGCCGTCCTCCGCCACGGCTCCCTCGATCTGGTACGCCGATGTGGCCGTGCCCCACAGGAAGTCGTGCGGGAGTGCGGCGAGGTCGATGATCACTGAAGTCCCTTCACGGACAGGAGAGTCGGTCACTTGACGGCGCCCGCCGTCAGGCCCGCGACCAGATAGCGCTGGAGCAGCAGGAACCCGGCCACCACCGGCACGCTGACGACCAGCGAGGCGGCCATGATCTGGTTCCAGTACACGTCGTTGAGCGTGGAGTAGCCCTGGAGGCCGACGGCGAGGGTGCGGGTGGTGTCGTTGGTCATGACGGAGGCGAACAGCACTTCTCCCCAGGCCGTCATGAAGGCGTAGACGGCGACCGCGACGATGCCGGGCACCGCCGCCGGTACGACCACCCGGAACAGCGCGCCGAGCGGTCCGCAGCCGTCGACCAGCGCCGCCTCGTCCAGATCGCGCGGCACCGAGTCGAAGTACCCGATCAGCATCCAGATCGAGAACGGCAGCGAGAACGTCAGATACGTCAGGATCAGGCCGCCGCGCGAGCCGAACAGGGCGATGCCGGTGGCGTTGCCGATGTTGACGTAGAGGAGGAAGAGCGGGAGGAGGAAGAGGATGCCGGGGAACATCTGCGTGGACAGGACGGTGACCGTGAAGACCCGTTTGCCACGGAAGGTGTAGCGGCTGACCGCGTACGCCGCGAAGACCGCGATCACCACCGAGCAGACCGTCGACGCACCCGCCACGATGAGCGAGTTCACGAAGTACTTCGCCAGCGGCACCGTCGACCAGATGTCGATGTACGGACGGATGGTCAGCTCGCTGGGCAGCCAGCGGAACTCGCCCGTGACGTCCGCGAGCGGTTTCAGCGAGCTGGAGACCATCACATAGACGGGTACCAGGACGAAGCCCGTGAGCAGGGTGAGGAAGATCCGCCGGGACCAGAGGAAGGAACCCGGGGGCGACATGGGCGAGTTACGCATCGGCGGTCCTCCGTCCGCGGCGTGAGGTGAGCCAGAGGTATCCGCCGGTCACCAGCAGCAGGAACAGCAGCAGGAGTACGGACATCGCCGAACCCGTGCCGAAGTTCCAGGTGACGAACGACGCCTGGTAGATGTGCACCGAGATGAGGTCCGCGGCTCCGGGCGCGGTCTTGCCGAACAGGACGTAGGGCGTGTTGAAGTCGTTGAACGTCCACAGGAACAGCACCAGGACCAGCACCTGGTTGACGGGGCGCAGGGACGGCAGGGTGATGCGGCGGAGCTGCTGCCACAGGCCCGCGCCGTCCAGGGCCGCCGCCTCGTACAGCTCCTTCGGGATGTTCTGCAGGCCGGCCATGACGATGAGGAAGGCGAACGGCCAGCCCTTCCAGACCGACACCGTCAGCAGGGCGATGAAGCTGTTGTCGCCGATCAGCCAGAAGGAGGGCTTGTCGGTGAGGCCGAGCTGGTCGTGCAGGACGTGGTTCACCAGGCCGTTGTCGTGCTGGAACATGAAGACCCAGGTGATGACGGCCGTGTAGACGGGCAGTGCGTACGGCACGAGGAACAGTGCCCGCAGCAGTCCGCGGCCGCGGAAGGTGTCCTGCATGCAGACCGCGGCGGCCGTGCCGACCAGCCAGCACAGGCCGACCGAGAGCAGCGTGAAGGTGACGGTGACCAGGAAGGAGTGGAGCAGCGCCGCGCCGACGGGGGCGTTGAAGTCCACCGACATCCGGTAGTTGTCGAGGCCGTTCCAGGGGGCCGTGGTCCAGTCGCGGATGTAGAACTGCGTGAGTTCCCTGAAGCTCATGACGATGCCGATGACCATCGGCACCAGGTGGACCAGGAGTTCGAGCAGCAGGGCGGGCAGGAGAAGCAGATACGGCAGGCCGATGCGGCGGATCCGCCCGGGACGGCGGCGGGGGCCGTCCGCCGTCCCGGGGGAGCTCCGAGGCACAGCGGCCTTTTCGGGGACCGTGGTCGTCATCGTGCTCACTTCGTCGGCATCTGCTGCTGGGCCTTCTCCAGGGCCGCCTTCACCGACGCCTCGGTCACCGGGCGTCCGGCGGCGGCGTCGGCCCACAGCTCCTTGATGGCCGTACCGACCGCCGTCTCGAACTGCGACTCGTCGGCGACCTGCGGTGCCGCTACGGCGCTCTTGGCGAGAGTGTCCTTGAGGACGGCGTTGGCCGGGGTGTTGAAGGCGGCGTCCGACTGGGCGCCCTTGACCGGCGGGATGGAGCTGTAGGCGGTGTTGAGGATCTTCTGTTCCTCGTCGCTCGTCATGAACTTCACGAACTTCGTGGCGCCGTCGATGTTGTCGGTGTTCTTGAAAACGGCCAGGTTGATGCCCATGACCATGGAGTTGACGCCGGTGCCCGAGCCGGGGGTGCCGGACTGGACGGGGACGGGGGCGACTCCGTAGGCGTCCTCGCTCATGCCCTGCGACTTGAGGTTGGCGGACGCGGACTGCCACAGGAGCATCGCGGTCCTGCCCTTGGCGAAGTCGCTGACGGACTGGTTCTGGGCGTACTCGGCGTTGCCCGGCGCGATGATCTTGTCCTTGGCCATCAGGTCGACGAACTGCTTGACGCCCGCGACGGCCTTGTCGGAGGTGAAGTCGGGCTTGCCGGCGGCCGTGAAGAAGTCGGCGCCGTGCTGCTTGGCGAAGACGACGGCGTGGTGGATGTTCTCCGAGGGGTTCGAGCCCTCGACGCCGATGCCCCACTTGCCGCCCTTGGCGAGCTTCTTGCCGTCGGCCGTGAACTCCTCCCAGGTGGCCGGCGGCTCCGAGATGCCCGTGTCGGCGAACATCTTCTTGTTGTAGTAGAGCGCGTACGCCATCGAGTACAGCGGCACCGCGGCCGGGTCCTGGCCGTCGGCGCCGGTCGAGCCGAGCGCGGAGTCGACGAACCGGTCCTTGCCGCCGATCGCGGCGAACTTCTTCGCGTCCCAGGGCAGCAGCGCCCCGGTGGCCTGGAGGCTGGCGCTCCAGGTGTTGCCGATGTTGAGGACGTCGGGGCCCTGGCCGGAGGTGGTCGCGGTCAGGATCCGGTTGAGCAGATCCGACCAGGGGACGACCTCCAGCTTCACCTCGATGCCGGTCTGCTTCTCGAACTTGTCGAGCTCGGGCTGGAGGACCTTCTTGTCGACCTCGATGCTCGCGCCCTGGTTGGAGGCCCAGTACGTGAGGGTCTTCGGCGAGTCGTTGGACCCGCCGCCGCCGGTCGACGAACCGCCTCCGCAGGCCGAGGCGGTCACGACGAGAGACATGGTGACGGCGGCTATGGCCGCGGCTCGCGTTGTGCGCATGGCTCCAGGTGTCCCTTCCGGGAGTACTGCTGCTTAATTTAGAGCGTGAGTTAAGCCTTGAGGGGAGTCCGCGTCAAGGCTTTTGACGCACTCACCGGAGTCCGGTCGAACCTCTTGACTCTTTCGTTTCGCGGTTGAACCATTCAGCGGCGAGAGAGCGCTCCCAGACCCCACGATGTTCATTTCCTGAACCAGGAGCCGCCCCATGTCTGACGCCTCCCCTGCCTTCCCCCTCTCCCCGCACTCCCGTACCTCCTCGCCCTCCCGGCCGCCCTCGATCGCCCGCCGCACGCTGCTCGGCGCCGCGGCGGCGGCCACGCCCGTCGTGCTCGGCGGGGCCACAGAGGCCTCCGCCGCACCGTCGGCCGCACGGTCGGCCGTACCATCCGCCCGCAAAAAGCCGCGTGCCCTCCCCGGCGGCGGCGACCTAGGCCCGAACGTCCTCGTCTTCGACCCGTCCACCCCCGGCATCCAGGCCCGCCTCGACGAGGTGTTCCGGCAGCAGGAGTCGGCGCAGTTCGGCACCGGCCGCTACGCGCTGCTGTTCAAGCCCGGCACCTACCACGGCCTCAACGCCCAGCTCGGCTTCTACACCTCGATCGCGGGCCTCGGCCTGTCCCCCGACGACACCACCATCAACGGCGACGTCACGGTCGACGCCGGCTGGTTCAACGGCAACGCCACGCAGAACTTCTGGCGTTCTGCGGAGAACCTGGCCCTGGTCCCGGTCAACGGCACCAACCGCTGGGCGGTCGCACAGGCGGCCCCGTTCCGCCGGATGCACGTCCGCGGCGGCCTCAACCTCTCCCCCACCGGCTACGGCTGGGCCAGCGGCGGCTACATCGCCGACAGCCGCATCGACGGCCAGGTCGGACCGTACTCGCAGCAGCAGTGGTACACCCGCGACAGCGCGATCGGCAGCTGGCTCAACGGCGTGTGGAACATGGTGTTCTCCGGCGTCGAGGGCGCGCCGGCGCAGAGCTTCCCGAACCCGCCGTACACCACGCTCGACACGACGCCGGTCTCCCGTGAGAAGCCGTTCCTGTACGTCGAGGGAGGCGGCTTCCGGGTCTTCCTGCCCGCGAAGCTGACGAACGCCCGCGGTGTGACGTGGGGCAACGGCACCCCGAGGGGCACCTCGCTGCCGCTGACGCGGTTCTACGTCGCCCGGCCCGGCGACTCGGCGGCCACGCTCAACCAGGCGCTGGCGCAGGGACTGCATCTCCTGCTCACCCCGGGGATCTACCACCTCGACCGGCCGATGCGGATCGACCGCCCGAACACCGTGATCCTGGGTCTGGGCTACGCCACCCTGATCCCGGACGGCGGCGCTACGGCCGTCCAGGTCGCCGACGTCGACGGGGTCCGGCTCGCCGGATTCCTGGTCGACGCCGGGCCGGTCAACTCCCCGACCCTGCTGGAGATCGGACCCCGCGGCGCGTCCAGGGACCACTCGGCGAACCCGATCACGGTCCAGGACGTGTTCGTCCGCATCGGCGGCGCGGGCCCCGGCAAGGCCACCACCAGCATGGTGATCAACAGCAGACACACGATCGTCGACCACACCTGGGTGTGGCGGGCCGACCACGGCGAGGGCGTCGGCTGGGAGACCAACCGTGCCGACCACGGTGTCGTCGTCAACGGCGACGACGTCCTGGCGACCGGCCTGTTCGTGGAGCACTTCAACAAGTACGACGTGCAGTGGTTCGGCCAGCGGGGCCGCACGATCTTCTTCCAGAACGAGAAGGCGTACGACGCCCCGGACCAGGCCGCCATCCAGAACGGGTCGATCAAGGGTTACGCCGCCTACAAGGTCGCGGACACCGTGACCTCGCACGAGGGCTGGGGACTGGGCAGTTACTGCTACTACAACGTCAACCCCTCGATCGTGCAGCACCACGGCTTCGCCGCCCCCGTCCGGCCCGGGGTGCGCTTCCACAACCTGCTCGTCGTCTCGCTCGGCGGGAACGGGCAGTACGAGTGCGTCATCAACGACGCCGGGGCGCCGACTTCGGGGACGTCCACGGTGCCGTCGACCGTGGTGGCGTATCCCTGAGCGCCGCGGCACGGGCAACACCGCGAGGGCGGCCCCACCCGCGCAGGAGTGAGGCCGCCCCGTCGGTCACCGGACCGGCGTCGTGACCGGACTCGTGACCGGACTCGTGACCGGACTCGTGACCGGAGTGACCGGAGTCTTGACCGGCGCCGGCGCGTAGCCGGTGGGCCGGGCCGTGAACGTGCCGCGGCCCTGCGTCCGGCTGCGCAACCGCGTCGCGTAGCCGAAGAGTTCGGCCAGCGGCACGGTCGCCGTGACGACCGCCGCGCCCGCCCGGGTGACCGAGCCCGAGACCCGGCCGCGCCGGGCCGCGAGGTCCCCGAGGACCGCGCCGACGGCGTCCTCCGGCACGGTGACCGTGACCTCGACGACCGGCTCCAGCAGGAGCATCGCGCAGGCGCGCAGGGCGTCGCGCAGACCGAGCCGGCCGGCGGTGCGGAACGCCGTGTCGGAGGAGTCCTTCACATGCGTCGCCCCGTCGGTGAGCGTGACGCGCAGCCCGGTCACCGGGTGGCCGTCGAGCGGGCCCTCGGCGAGGGCGTCGCGGCAGCCGGCCTCCACGGCACGGACGTACTCCTGCGGCACGCTTCCGCCGACGACGGCCGAGCGGAACTCGAAGCCGGACTCCGTGTCCAGCGCCTCGACATCGAGGACGACATGCGCGAACTGTCCGGCTCCGCCGTCCTGTTTGACGTGCCGGAACACGAAACCGGACACGCCTCGGCCGACTGTCTCGCGGTAGGACACCCGGGGGCGTCCGACGTTGACCTCCAGCCCGGTGTCGCGCCGGATCTTCTCCACCGCGACCTCCAGATGCAGTTCACCCATGCCGGACAGCACGGTCTGCCCGGTCTCGGCGTCGGTCCGTACGACGAGGGAGGGGTCCTCCTCCGCCAGCCGTGCCAGCGCCGAGGCCAGCCGGTCGGTCTCGGTGGACCTGCGGGCCTCCACCGCCACGGACACCACCGGGTCGGCGACACCGGGCGGTTCGAGGACGAGCGGGGCGGCCGGTGCGCACAGGGTGGAGCCCGCGCGGGCCGACTTCAGGCCGACCACGGCCACGATGTCCCCGGCGACGGCCCGGTCCACCTGCGCGTGCCGGTCGGCCTGGATCCGCAGGATGCGCCCGATCCGCTCGGTGCGCCCGGCGCCCGCGTCCAACACGGTGTCTCCCTTCTCGATCGTTCCCGAGTACACCCGCAGATAGGTGAACCGGCCCGTCGGCGTGGCGCTCACCTTGAACGCCAGCGCCGCGAGCGGAGCCTGCGGATCGGCGGGCCGCTCCTCGTCGGCGCCGTCGTGCAGACCGCGTACGGCCGGCACGTCCAGCGGCGACGGCAGATACGCCACCACCGCGTCCAGCAGCGGCTCGATCCCCCGGTTGCGGTAGGCCGAGCCGCACAGCACGACCACGCCGTCGCCACTGCGGGTCAGCTCGCGCAGGGCGAGCCGAAGGGTCGTCGGCAAGAGGGTCGACCGCGCGCAGAACTCCTCCAGCGCACCGGCGTGCAGCTCGGCCACGGCCTCCTCCAGCAGCCGCCGACGCCGGGCGGCCTCCTCCCGCAGCTCCTCCGGCACGGCCTGCTCCACAGCGGTGTCGGCGCCGTCGGCCCACACCAGCGCCCGCATCCGTACGAGGTCCACGACGCCGCGGAACCCGTCCTCCGCGCCGATGGGCAACTGCACGACGAGGGGCGCCGGATGCAGCCGTTCCCGGATCGACTCGACGGCCGTGTCGAGGTCGGCCCCGGCACGGTCCAGCTTGTTGACGAAGGCGATCCTCGGCACACCGTGCCGGTCGGCCTGCCGCCACACCGACTCGCTCTGTGGCTCCACGCCCGCTACGGCGTCGAACACCGCGACCGCGCCGTCGAGGACGCGCAGCGCGCGCTCCACCTCGTCGGCGAAGTCGACGTGACCGGGGGTGTCGATGAGGTTGATCCGGTGACCGTCCCAGGCGCAGCTCACCGCCGCGGCGAAGATGGTGATCCCCCGGTCGCGCTCCTGCGGGTCGAAGTCGGTGACGGTGGTGCCGTCGTGGACCTCACCGCGCTTGTACGTGGTCCCGGTGGTGTACAGGATCCGCTCGGTGACGGTGGTCTTTCCGGCGTCGACATGGGCGAGGATGCCGAGGTTGCGGACGACGGCGAGGGGGTTGGGTGTGGGGTTGAGGTTCTGGTTGGGGTTCGGGTTGGTGCGCACGGCCCGTGGCCTTTCGGGTGATCCGGGTGGTCCGGATGCGAAAAGGGGTCAGCGCAATTCCGGGACGGTACGTGGGCGCGGGACGCGAGCATGACCTGCCGCCCGGTCAGAGCCGGGTCAGGGCAGGGGTGTTGACGTACTCGGGCGCTCTCAGGCGTTCGTCACGGGCATCCGGTGCCGGCCGCGCAGCGGGCACCGGGCGGACGAGGACACGAGGATCACGTCGTAGCGGTCGTACCGGGACGGGGAGACGACGACAGCGGTGCGGTCACGCACGGCCCGGCTCCCCTCGACTGGTCACGACGACGCGCCGCCGGGTGGTGAGGCGGCGCGTACTGGTGTGGTGAGTCTAGGGAGCCGGGCGGTGGCGAAGCAGCTGATTTTTCAGTGGCCGTCGTCGGTGGTGTCGTCTGTGTCCGTGTCGGTGTCGATGTCGTCGGTGTCGTCGTCGATCGTGATGGCGGAGGCGGGGCAGACCGCGGCCGCCTCGCGTACCGCCGGGTGCAGGTCCGCTGCCGGGTTCGGTTCGAGGAGCGTGACGATTCCGTCCTCGTCGCCCTGGTCGAACACCTCAGGTGCGATCAGCGCGCACTGACCGGCACCGCAACAACGGCTCTGGTCCACATTGACTTTCATGCTTGTCGCAGCCTTTCCGGAACCGTCACCACCGCACGGGTACGGTGCTCAACCCACCCACCAGGAGCCCCTCCACGCGCTGCAACTCGTCGATGGACACGGCGAGTCGAAGAGTCGGCAGCTTGCGGAGCAGGACGTCGAGGGTGACGTGGAGTTCGGTGCGCGCGAGGCTCTGCCCCAGGCACGAGTGCGGTCCGGCGCCGAAGGTGAGATGGGGGTTCGGGGACCGGGACAGCACCATGTCGTCCGCGTCGGTGAAGACCCGCTCGTCCCGGTTGGCTGCGGGCATGCTGCATACGACGGTCGTGCCGCGCGGGAGCAGTTCGCCGTCGACCTCCACGTCCTCGGTGAGGTAGCGCCGGATGCCGAAGCCGAGGTTGGCGTCGAAGCGCAGCGCCTCGTCGACCGCGGTGCGCACGAGGGTGGGGTCGGCGAGGAGCCGCTCCCAGCGGGTGCGGTCGGCGAGCAGCATGGCGACCATCTTGCCGATCATGTTCGCGGTGGTCTCGTGCCCGGCGACCAGCAGGCCCATGGCGGTACCGAGCAGTTCGTCGTCGGTCAGCCCCTGTCCCTGCCCCTCTGCCTCGCTCTCCCTGATCACCATGCTGATCAGGTCCTCGCCGGGCTCGCCGCGCGTCGCGTCGATGTGCGCCGACATGTACTCGGCGAACTCGTCGTAGGCCGCCCGGACCTGCTCACCGGTGTAGCGGCTGACGTTGAGGAAGGCGTCGGACCAGTGCGAGAAGCGGTCCCGGTCGGTGGCCGGGACGCCCAGGATGTCGCAGATGACGTAGACGGGCAGTGGGAAGCCGAGGCCGGCCTTGAGGTCGGCGGGCTGTCCGTTGCGGACCATGTCGTCGACGAGGTCCTCGGCGGTCCGCACCATGCCGGGGCGCAGCGCGGTCATGCGCTTGGCGGTGAAGTACTTGCCCACCCGCCGTCGCCAACGCAGGTGCGGCTCACCACGGTCGGGCAGGGTCAGGGTCGAACTTCCGTCGGCTGCGGGGCCACCGGCTCCCTCGGGGGCGATCCGGGCGGCGCCCTCGTCCTCGGCGGTCGGGCGGACGAAACGGGGGTCGGCCAGCAGGGCTTTGACGTGGTCATAGCGGGTCAGATAGGTCGCCTTGTCGCCGCTGGGCAGTTCGACGGTGCTCACCGGGCACTGACGGCGCAACTGCTCCCATTCGGCCGGTGGCTCCAAGGGGTTGTCGCTGGGCAGTGGCAGCCGAAGAAGGTCGTTCTCGCGCATCGGGCATCACCTTGGGTGGGGGGAGGTGGGTGAGCGCGCGGAAGCGTTCACGGCACCGCACGTTACGCACGTTGTGCATCATGCATCAAGAGTGCATGATGCACTTTCCATGTATGGCGCAATCTCACCGTAGGGTGGGCACTCGGCCGGATCCGGGGGCTCGGCACCCAGAACCCGGGATCCAGGGACTTGGCTGGCCATACGGCCGGGAAGGAGATCGGCGTGGGCGCCCGAGAGGCCGCGGAACGCATCGAGCGAGAGCTGCTGATCCTCACCCGTCACAAGGAGATGAGGGCACCCAGGGGCCCGCGCGGCGGGGACCCGCTGGACCAGAGCGCCTACGTACTGCTCACCAGGCTCGAAACCCAGGGCCCCATGTCCATCCCGGACTTCGTCGAGGCCTTCGGACTGGCGGCGTCGACCTTCACCCGCCAGACCTCGGCCCTGCTGCGCAACGGCCTGGTGGAGCGCACCCTCGACCCGGCCGGAGGGGTTGCCCGCAAGTTCCGCATCACCGAGGAGGGCCTACGGCTCCTCACCGAACAGCGGGAGGGAATCGTCACCGGCCTGTCCACGGTCGTGGCCGACTGGACGCCGGAGCGGCTGGAACGGTTCATCGCCGATCTACGGCAGTTCAACACCGACATCGAACGCATCACGGGCCGCCCCTGGCCGAGGACCCCGGACGCCACGGACCCAGCCGGCCGCGGGACCTCCTCCGCGCTCAGCCCGGTGCCGACCGACCACGACTGACCCGCGACGGCCCGCCGTCCGCCGCCCGCCGCCCGCCGCCCGGTCAGGGTGTCAGCAGATCGAGCCGGGGCCGGCCGCGGTGGCTCGCAGCAGATCCCGCACCAGCTCGAAATCGATCTTCTCGGGCCGACGGAAGCGCAGGCAGCCCTTGCCCATGTCGTGTCCGGCCAGCCGCTCCTGGAACGCGTCCCGGACATCGGTACGCATCAGATAGAACGAGATGTACTGCCGCTGACTCGCGAACGCGATCTCGGCCTCACCGTCACGCCGGTACGTGGGCATGCCGTACGCCATGGCCTCACTGAAACCCCGGAGCTCCGCACGGCACAGTTCCCTGAGTCTCGTCAGGGCCTGCGCGCGCTCGGCCGGCACCTCCGCCAGGTAGGCGTCGACATCCTCCGCCGTGCTCTGCACCATGCGGCGAGGTTAAGCCCGGCAGCGACAGGGGGCAATCGGCCGCACGAACAGCTGATGCGGGCCGAGGAAACCCTCGACCCGCATCAACTGGTAACAGTGTCCGAGGGGGGACTTGAACCCCCACGCCCGATAAAGGGCACTAGCACCTCAAGCTAGCGCGTCTGCCATTCCGCCACCCGGACCAGGTGTCTGTCGCCTTGCCGGGGGTCTTCCCGGCGGCGACGTGGACAACAATACCAAGGTTTCGGAGTGCCTTTCACCTGCATATCCGCACGCCGGAAGGCCGCCGGGCACGTGTGACGAGACGGCCGGCGGGCCGTCCAGCGGGCCTTCACGGCAGGTGACGGCGGGGTCACAGAAGGGCAAGGGCGGCGGCCGTCGGCGTACCAGCTCCGCGCGGGCCGGTTCGCGGTGGCGCCCTCGCGGGCCGGGCGCCACCACGAACCCGTCACGGCATGAGGTGGTAGTCCGGGAAGTTCCCGGGCAGCCGCTCCCCGGCGGGCCCCTGCGTCACCGCCCGCACCAGCAGCTCTCCGCCGACGAACGCCCCGCGCCAGGAAGCGCCGAAGCCGCCGAACAACTCGTCCCGGTCCCCGCGGGAGCGCGGCTTGCCGTGACCGACCTTGAACGCACGGATCTGCGGGGCCAGGCGGTCGTACGTCGCCCGGTCGTCGGTGGACAGGGTGGCGACGAGCGCGCCGTTGGACGCGTTCATCGCCGCCAGCAGCTCCGCCTCCGTGTCGACCAGGACGATGGTGTCGACCGGGCCGAACGGTTCCGCGTGGTGGAGCGGAGAGGACGGCGGCGGGTTCAGCAGCGTGACCGGCTGGACGTACGCCGAGGTGTCCTGGCCGGGCAGGAAGCGGGCGTCCGACAGCCGGCCCCGGTGCAGCGGGACCGCGCCGCGGTCGATGGCCTCGGCGACCTGGTCCTGGAGTTCCTTCGCCTTGGCCGCGTTGATCACCGGCCCGAAGTCCAGCCGCGGGTAGGGGTCGCCCGGGTTCTCGACCGCCAGCGGGTGGCCGACCCTCAGCCCGTGCACCGCAGGGAGGTACGCCGCCAGGAACTCGTCGAACAGCTCACGCTGGACGACGAAGCGCGGGTACGCCGTGCAGCGCTGTTTGCCGTAGTCGAAGAGCTTGGGCACGACTGCCGTGAGCGTGTCCCAGTCCGTGTAGTTCCAGATGCCCCAGGTGTTGAGTCCCTCCTGTTCGAGTACATGTCGTTTGCCGAGGTCGGCGACGGCCGTGGCCACCGCGGCGCCGGTGTCGCGGCCGCCTACGAAGGAGACGCAGCCGATCTCGGGCGCCCGCACCAGCGCCTCCGACAGCTCGCCTCCGCTGCCGCTGACGAGGGTGACGGGTATCCCCTCACGGGCGGCCAGCGCACAGGCCAGGGTCAGACAGGCGACACCGCCGTCGGTCGGGGTCTTGGCGATGACCGCGTTGCCTGCAAGTGCTTGTACCAACACTGCGTGAACGAGCACGCTCATCGGGTAGTTCCAGCTCGCGACGTTGGAAACCGGGCCGTCCAGTGGGGCCCGGTCCGCGACCATCGGTTCGATCCCGTCGACGTACCAGCGCACGCCGTCGATGGCCCGGTCGACGTCCGCCCGGGCGAGCCGCCAGGGCTTGCCGATCTCCCAGACGAGGAGCAGGGCGAGCAGGTCGCGGTGCTGGGTCAGGGCGTCGAGGGTGGCCGCGACCCGGGCGCGGCGCTCGTCCAGGGGGATGTGCCGCCAGGCGCGGTGCTGGTCCAGCGATGCGCGTACGGCCTGGTGGGCGGTGTCCGCGTCCAGGCGCGGCGGGCCGGCGATCGGGCTGCCGTCGACGGGGCTGGTGGCGGGCAGCGGTCGGCCGTCCGCCTGCCAGGTGGAGTTCCAGAGGTTGAGGACACGGTCGTCCCGGAAGGCCTCCGGGGCGACGGTGAGGCAGCGCTGCCAGGCGTCGGTCCAGGAGGTGCCTGATTTGAGGGTGAGGGTGGTTGCCATCGGTTCTCCGCTCACGGTGCACAGTCGGGGCGGTCGTACATGGCTGCGGCGGACGCTGACGAGTCACGGGCCGCCTGAGTGGCCTCGCGTCACCTATGGGTGACGTCAGGCGTCGACGCCGAGACGGTCCAGCACGAGGCGGGCGGTCTCGGTCGGCGTCCGTCCGACCTGTACGCCCACCGCCTCCAGGGCCTCCTTCTTCGCGGACGCCGTGCCCGACGAACCGGACACGATCGCGCCCGCGTGCCCCATCGTCTTGCCCTCCGGCGCGGTGAACCCGGCGATGTAGCCGACGACCGGCTTGGTGACGTGGTCCCGGACGTACGCGGCCGCGCGCTCTTCCGCGTCCCCGCCGATCTCCCCGATGAGGACGATCAGCTCGGTGTCCGGGTCGTCCTGGAAGGCGGCCAGGCAGTCGATGTGGGTCGTGCCGACGACCGGGTCGCCACCGATGCCGACGCAGGTCGAGAAGCCGATGTCGCGGAGTTCGTACATCAGTTGGTAGGTGAGCGTGCCGGACTTGGAGACCAGACCGATCCGGCCGGGCTTGGTGATGTCGGCCGGGATGATGCCCGCGTTGGACTGGCCCGGGGTGATCAGGCCGGGGCAGTTGGGGCCGATGATGCGGGTGCCCTTGGACTTCGCGTACGTGGTGAAGGCGACGGAGTCGTGGACCGGGATGCCCTCCGTGATCACGACGGCGAGTCCGATGCCGGCGTCGGCGGCCTCCACGACGGCCGCCTTGGCGAAGGCCGGCGGGACGAAGACGACGGTCACGTCGGCGCCGGTGGCGCGGATGCCGTCGGCGACCGAACCGTAGACGGGGACGGCGCGGTCGTCGAAGTCGACGGTGCGGCCCGCCTTGCGCGGGTTGACGCCGCCGACGACGTTCGTGCCTGCGGCGAGCATGCGCCGGGTGTGCTTCATGCCCTCGCCGCCGGTCATGCCCTGGACGAGGACCTTGCTCTCCTTGGTGAGATAGATCGCCATGTCGTCATGTCTCCTCAGGCTGTGGCGGCGGCGAGGTGGGCGGCGCGCTGCGCGGCGCCGTCCATGGTGGTGGCCTGCTGGACCAGCGGGTGGGCTCGCTCGTCGAGGATGGCGCGGCCCCGGGCGGCGTTGTTGCCGTCGAGGCGTACGACGAGGGGCTTGGTCAACTGGATGCTGTCCAGGGCCCGCACGATGCCGTCGGCGACCGCGTCGCAAGCGGTGATCCCGCCGAAGACGTTGACGAAGACCGACTTCACGGCCGGGTCGGAGAGGATGACGGACAGCCCGTCGGCCATGATCTGCGCCGACGCGCCGCCGCCGATGTCGAGGAAGTTGGCGGGGCGGGCGCCGCAGCCGGCGACGACGTCGAGAGTCGACATGACGAGGCCGGCGCCGTTGCCGATGATGCCGACCTCGCCGTCGAGCTTGACGTAGTTGAGGCCCTTGGCGGCGGCCGTCGCCTCCAGCGCGTCATCGTGCTCCACTGCGTCGGCGCCCCAACGTGCCTGCCGGAAGCGGGCGTTGTCGTCGAGGGTGACCTTGCCGTCGAGGGCGAGGATCTGTCCCTGCGCGGTGCGCACGAGCGGGTTCACCTCGACGAGGAGGGCGTCCTCGCGGACCAGTACCTCCCAGAGTCGTACGAGGACGTCGACGGTCTGCGGCGGCAGCCCGGCCGCCTCGGCGATCTCACCCGCCTTCGCCGAGGTGACGCCCGCGGCGGGGTCGATGGGGATACGGGCCACGGCCTCGGGCCTGGTGGCTGCCACCTCCTCGATCTCCATGCCGCCCTCGGCGGAGGCGATGGCGAGGAAGCCGCCCGCCGCGCGGTCGAGCACATAGGACGCGTAGAACTCGGCCTCGATGTCGACCGGTTGGGCCAGCATCACCTTGCCGACGGTGTGGCCCTTGATGTCCATGCCGAGGATCTGGCGTGCCGTGATCTCGGCGGCAGCGGGGTCCGCGGCGAGCTTCACGCCGCCCGCCTTGCCGCGGCCACCGGTCTTCACCTGCGCCTTG
This sequence comes from Streptomyces muensis, assembly GCF_021474425.1. GTDB lineage: Bacteria > Actinomycetota > Actinomycetes > Streptomycetales > Streptomycetaceae > Streptomyces > Streptomyces muensis. The sequence goes on from NZ_JAKEIP010000030.1 coordinate 16,335, forward strand.
ACCACGACCCTGCCGCCGAGCCGACGTGCGATCTCGCGGGCTTCCTTGGGTGAGTCCGTCACCTCTGCCCGCGGCACCAAGATGCCGTGTTCCTCGAAGAGTTCCCTTGCCTGGTGTTCGTACAGGTCCATTCCGGCTCCTGACTCAAAAGTGCCGCACGCCCCCTGGACACCACCCACCGGATGCGGGATAACAAGGTTCATACAGTATTCGTCGACTGTATGCAATGTACCGCGAGAGCCGTTCCACCCCCCCCTACGAAGGGACAGGACTTCGCCATGCCCGACGACACCCAGGACGTCATTTCCGGTGGTCATCTCGTTGCCAAGGCGCTGAAGGCCGAGGGGGTCGACCGCATCTACACCCTGTGCGGCGGCCACATCATCGACATCTACGACGGCTGCGTCGACGAGGGCATCGAGGTCGTCGACGTCCGTCACGAGCAGGTCGCCGCACACGCCGCCGACGGTTACGCACGCATCACCGGCAAGCCCGGCTGCGCGGTCGTCACCGCGGGTCCCGGCACCACCGACGCCGTCACCGGCGTGGCCAACGCCTTCCGCGCCGAGTCCCCGATGCTGCTCATCGGCGGCCAGGGCGCCCTCACCCAGCACAAGATGGGGTCCCTCCAGGACCTGCCGCACGTCGACATGATGACGCCGATCACCAAGTTCGCGGCGGCCGTGCCGGACACGGCGCGCGCGGCGGACATGGTGTCCATGGCGTTCCGCGAGTGCTACCACGGAGCGCCCGGGCCCTCCTTCCTGGAGATCCCACGCGACGTCCTCGACGCCAAGGTGCCGGTGAGCAAGGCGCGTGTGCCGAAGGAGGGGGCCTACCGTGCCTCCACCCGCTCGGCCGGCGACCCCGAGGCCATCGAGAAGCTCGCCGACCTGCTGGTCCACGCCGAGAAGCCGGCCATCCTGCTGGGCAGCCAGGTGTGGACGACGCGCGGCACCGAGGCGGCCATCGAGCTCGTGCGCACCCTCAACATCCCCGCCTACATGAACGGCGCCGGCCGCGGCACCCTCCCGCCCGGCGACCCGCACCACTTCCAGCTGTCCCGCCGCTACGCCTTCTCCAACGCCGATGTCATCGTCATCGTCGGCACGCCCTTCGACTTCCGCATGGGCTACGGCAAGCGGCTCTCCCCGGACGCGACCGTCGTGCAGATCGACCTCGACTACCGCACCGTCGGCAAGAACCGCGACATCGACCTCGGGATCGTCGGCGACGCCGGCCTGGTGCTGAAGTCGGTGACCGAGGCCGCCTCCGGTCGCGTCAATGGCGGCGCGTCCAAGCGCAAGGAGTGGCTCGACGAGCTGCGCGCCGCCGAGCAGACCGCCATCGAGAAGCGGCTGCCGAACCTGAAGTCGGACGCCTCGCCGATCCATCCGTACCGGCTGGTCAGCGAGATCAACGACTTCCTCACCGAGGACTCGATCTACATCGGCGACGGCGGCGACATCGTCACCTTCTCCGGTCAGGTCGTGCAGCCCAAGTCACCCGGGCACTGGATGGACCCGGGACCGCTGGGCACGCTCGGCGTCGGGGTGCCGTTCGTGCTCGCGGCCAAGCAGGCGCGGCCCGACAAGGAGGTCGTCGCACTCTTCGGCGACGGAGCCTTCTCCCTCACCGGCTGGGACTTCGAGACGCTCGTCCGCTACAACCTCCCCTTCGTCGGCATCGTCGGCAACAACTCCTCGATGAACCAGATCCGTTACGGCCAGGCCCAGAAGTACGGCCTGGAGCGTGAGCGGGTCGGCAACACCCTCGGCGACGTCCACTACGACAAGTTCGCGCAGATGCTGGGCGGTTACGGCGAGGAGGTCCGTGACCCCGCCGACATCGGCCCCGCGCTGCGGCGCGCCCGCGAGTCCGGCAAGCCGTCGCTGATCAACGTCTGGGTCGACCCGGACGCGTACGCCCCCGGAACCATGAACCAGACCATGTACAAGTGAGGAGGCCTGCATGACCGGCACGACGGGCACTCCGCCCAAGGCTCTCGAAGGCATCCGCGTCCTGGACATGACCCACGTCCAGTCCGGTCCCTCCGCGACCCAGCTGCTCGCCTGGCTCGGCGCTGACGTCGTCAAGCTGGAGGCGCCGACCGGTGACATCACGCGCAAGCAGTTGCGCGACCTCCCGGACGTCGACTCCCTCTACTTCACGATGCTCAACTGCAACAAGCGGAGCATCACGCTCAACACCAAGACCGAGCGCGGCAAGGAGATCCTCACCGAGCTGATCCGGCGTTCCGACGTCATGGTCGAGAACTTCGGACCGGGCGCGGTCGACCGGATGGGCTTCACCTGGGACCGCATCCAGGAGATCAATCCGCGTATCGTCTATGCCTCCATCAAGGGGTTCGGGGACGGTCCGTACACCAACTTCAAGGCGTACGAGGTCGTCGCGCAGGCCATGGGCGGGTCGATGTCGACCACCGGTTTCGAGGACGGGCCGCCGCTGGCGACCGGAGCCCAGATCGGGGACTCGGGGACCGGAGTACACGCCGTGGCGGGGATTCTCGCGGCGCTGTTCCAGCGCGAGAACACCGGGCGTGGGCAGCGGGTCAACGTGGCCATGCAGCACGCTGTACTCAACCTGTGCCGGGTGAAGCTGAGGGACCAGCAACGCCTGGCACACGGGCCGCTTGCTGAATATCCGAACGACGACTTCGGCACGGAAGTTCCCCGCTCGGGAAACGCGTCCGGCGGCGGTCAGCCCGGCTGGGCGGTCAAGTGCGCGCCGGGCGGCCCGAACGACTACGTGTACGTCATCGTGCAGCCCGTCGGCTGGCAGCCCCTCAGCGAACTCATCGGCCGGCCCGAACTCGCGGGCGACCCCGAGTGGGCGACGCCGGAGGCCCGGCTGCCCAAGCTGAACAAGATGTTCCAGCTGATCGAGGAGTGGTCGTCGACCCTGCCGAAGTGGGAGGTGCTGGAGCGGCTCAACGCGCACAACATCCCGTGCGGGCCGATCCTGTCGACCAAGGAGATCATCGAGGACTCCTCGCTGGTCGCCAACGACATGGTCGTCACCGTGCCGCACCCCGAGCGGGGCGAGTTCGTGACGGTCGGCAGTCCGCTCAAGCTGTCCGACTCCCCTGTCGAGGTGTCCAGTTCACCGCTGCTCGGCCAGCACAACGAAGAGGTCTACATCGGCGAGCTCGGCCTCGGTGACGAGGAGCTGCGCCTGCTCAAGTCGAACGGAGTGATCTGACGTGATGGCCGAAGACCGCGTCCTCAGGGTGCGGACGCTCCTCGACTCCGTGCGGGCCGAAGGCCGTACGGCGCTGACCGCGCCCGAGGGCAAGGTGATCGCCGACGCGTACGGGATCGCCGTACCGGGCGAGGAGCTGGCGACCGACGTCGACGAGGCCGTGGCGTACGCGGCGCGTTTCGGCGGTCCGGTCGTCATGAAGATCGTCTCCCCCGACATCCTGCACAAGACAGACGCGGGTGGTGTGATCGTCGGCGTCGAAGGCGCGACGGACGTACGGGCCGCGTTCCACAAGATCATCGACAATGCGCGGGCGTACGACGCCAAGGCCCGCATCGGGGGCGTGCAGGTGCAGGAACTGCTCCCGCGGGGGCAGGAGGTCATCGTCGGCGCGGTCACCGACCCGACGTTCGGGAAGGTCGTGGCCTTCGGGCTCGGCGGGGTGCTCGTCGAGGTCCTCAAGGACGTCACCTTCCGGCTCGCCCCCGTGGACGCCGACGAGGCGCTGTCCATGCTGGACTCGATCCGCTCGGCGGAGATCCTGCGCGGGGTGCGCGGCCAGGCGGCCGTGGACCGGTGGGCGGTGGCCGAGCAGATCCGCCGGGTGTCGCAGCTGGTCACGGACTTCCCGGAGATCGCCGAGGTGGACCTGAACCCGGTGATCGCCACGGCCGAGGGGGCGGTCGCCGCGGACATCCGCGTGATCCTCTCCGAGGCGCAGGCGAAGCAGCGGCGCCGCTACTCGCGCGACGAGATCCTCACGTCCATGCGCCGGTTGATGCAGCCGTCGTCGGTGGCCGTCATCGGGGCGTCGAACGAACAGGGCAAGATCGGCAATTCGGTCATGCGCAACCTCATCGACGGCGGTTTCGCCGGGGACATCCACCCGGTGAACCCCAAGGCCGATGACATTCTGGGCCGCAAGGCGTACAAGAGTGTCACGGACGTTCCCGGTGAGGTGGATGTGGCGGTCTTCGCTATCCCCGCCAAGTTCGTGGCCTCGGCCCTGGAGGAGGTGGGACGCAAGAAGATCCCCAACGCCGTCCTGATCCCCTCCGGGTTCGCCGAGACCGGTGAGCACGAACTCCAGGCGGAGATCGTGGAGATCGCCGAGCGGCACGGCGTCCGGCTGCTCGGGCCGAACATCTACGGCTACTACTCGACGTGGCAGGACCTGTGCGCCACGTTCTGCACGCCGTACGACGTCAAGGGCGGGGTGGCGCTGACCTCGCAGTCCGGTGGCATCGGCATGGCCATCCTGGGCTTCGCCCGCACCACGAAGACGGGCGTGTCCGCGATCGTCGGCCTCGGCAACAAGTCGGACCTGGACGAGGACGACCTGCTGACCTGGTTCGGCGAGGACCCGCACACCGAGTGCATCGCGATGCACCTGGAGGACCTCAAGGACGGGCGCGCCTTCGTCGAGGCCGCGCGGGCGACCGTACCGAAGAAGCCGGTCGTCGTCCTCAAGGCGGGCCGTACCGCGGCGGGCGCGAAGGCCGCGGGCTCGCACACCGGAGCGCTCGCCGGCGACGACGCCGTGTACGACGACATCCTGAAGCAGGCCGGTGTCATCCGGGCGCCCGGGCTGAACGAGATGCTGGAGTACGCGCGCGCGTTGCCGGTGCTTCCCACGCCCAAGGGCGACAACGTCGTGATCATCACCGGGGCCGGCGGCAGCGGTGTGCTGCTGTCGGACGCCGTCACCGACAACGGGCTGTCCCTGATGGAGATCCCGCCGGACCTGGACGAGGCCTTCCGGAAGTTCATCCCGCCGTTCGGGGCCGCGGGCAACCCGGTGGACATCACCGGAGGCGAGCCACCGTCGACGTACGAGGCGACGATCCGGCTCGGCCTCGAGGACCCGCGGATCCACGCGCTGGTCCTGGGTTACTGGCACACGATCGTCACTCCCCCGATGGTCTTCGCGGAGCTCACCGCGCGCGTGGTGGCCGAGTTCCGTGAGCGCGGCATCGACAAGCCCGTCGTGGCGTCGCTCGCCGGTGACGTCGAGGTCGAGGAGGCCTGCCAGTACCTGTACGAGCGGGGGGTCGTGGCGTATCCGTACACGACCGAGAAGCCGGTGGCCGTGCTGGGCGCCAAGTACCGGTGGGCGCGGGCGGCGGGGTTGTTGGGGGGCGGTTCATGAGGTGAGAGGGGGTACGGGCCGGCCGACGGTGCGCGTCGGCCGGCCCCGGGACCCGTGCGCACACGAAAGGCATTGGACAGGGGGCGCTGGCCAGAACTTTCGACGCAAGGGGTGCAAGCAACGTGACAACCACCGACGTTCCACGGGTCGCCGGCTATCGCGAGGTGACCGACAAGAACGGACGCGTCTACCGCATCGGCGAGTCCGACATCGACATCATGGGCCGCAAGCGCAAGTGGATGGTGATCCTGCCCTGGATCGGCATGATGGGCATCTCCTCCGCCGAGTACGCGTTCGCGTCCGCCGAGGACACCCTCCACACCGCGCACCACTGGGCCAGTGCGCACATCTTCTGGATGATGACGGTCTGGGTGTTCTTCCAGGCCGCGGTGGCCTTCCCGGCCGGCAAGCTGCGTGAGTCCGGCAAGCTGCCGGCCCGTTTCGCGATGATGCTGGGCGCGACGGGCACCCTGCTGGGCTACCTGTCGCTGGCCTTCGCACCGCATGTCGTCGTCGCCTACATCGGCTTCAGCGTCTTCAGCGGCATGGGCGCGGGCATGGTGTACGCCACCTGCGTCAACATGGTCGGCAAGTGGTATCCGGAGCGCAAGGGCGGCAAGACCGGGTTCGTCAACGGCGGTTTCGCCTACGGCTCGGTGCCCTTCGTCTTCCTCTTCACCGGCTACATGGACCTGACCAACTTCCGCTGGGTACTGGTGTCGGTCGGTCTCTTCCTCGCCCTGATGGTCGGGGCTTCCGGCTTCTTCTTCAGGGACCCGCCGAAGAACTGGTGGCCGGCCGAGGTCGACCCGCTGAACCCGCCGAAGGACCCGCGCGCGGCCCGCTCGCTGCGCATGAACCCGCCGGCCGTGCACCAGTACTCCCCCAAGGAGGCCTGGAAGACGGGCCGCGTGGCCCTCATGTGGTTCTGTCTCGCGTGCACGTCCGGCGTGAACATCTTCGGCATCGCCTTCCAGGTGGACATCGGCGAGGAGGCCGGGTTCGCGGGCGGCATCGTGGCCACGGCCATGTCCCTGAAGGCGATCGTCAACGGCACCGGCCGAGGCGTCATCGGCTGGCTGTCCGACCTCTACGGCCGCAAGCGGTGCCTGATCGTCGTCTGCATCATCCTGGGGCTCTCCCAGTACGGCATCCTCTGGTCGGCCGAGGCCAAGAACCTTCCGCTGTTCCTGGTCTTCTCCTCGATCTCCGGCTTCGGCGGCGGCGCCATCTTCCCGATGTTCGCCGCGCTCACCGCCGACTACTTCGGCGAGAACAACAACGCGTCCAACTACGGCATGGTCTACAGCGCCAAGCTCGTCTCCGGTCTGGGCGCGGGCATGGGTGCCGTGGTCGTCGGTGCCTGGGGACACTCCGGTGCGTTCATCCTGGCCGGCTCCATCTCGCTCTTCGCCGGGTGCGTGGCGCTGTTCCTCAGCCCGCCGGGACGTGACAAGGAAACGCGCATCGCTCCCAACCCACGACCGCTCGGCGAGGACATGGCCTGACATGACGGCAGATCCGTACGCAGCAAGCAGTTCGTCCGCATCATCCGACGCCGCACATCGTCCCTACCGTGAGGTGACCGACGCGCGCGGGCGCGTCTATCGCATCGGCGAGACCGACCGCGACATCCTCGGCCACTCCCGCAGGATCATGGTGTATCTCCCGTGGATCGCCATGATGGCCATCAGCGTCTTCGAATACGCGTACGGCTCTGCCGAGGACACCCTGTCCCACGCGCACGGCTGGACGCAGAGCAACACCTTCTGGATCCTCAGCGTCTGGGTGTTCTTCCAGGCCGGCATCGCCTTCCCCGCGGGCTGGCTGCGCGAGAAGGGCGTCCTGACGGCCCGCAGGGCCATGTACCTGGGCTCGGGCATGTGCCTGCTGGGTTTCCTTGCCCTCTCACATCTGAACAACGTCCTGCTGGCGATCCTCGGCTTCGGCGTCGTCGGCGGCCTCGGGGCCGGCCTGGTCTACGCGACCTGCATCAACATGGTCGGCAAGTGGTTCCCCGAGCGGCGCGGCGCCCGGACCGGGTTCGTCAACGGCGGGTTCGCGTACGGATCACTGCCCTTCATCTTCATCTTCAACTACGGGTTCGACACCGCGAACTACCACCGGGTGCTGGACCTGATCGGCTGCTACGTCATGGTCGTCGTCGTCGGATGCGCGTTCTTCTTCAAGGACCCACCGAAGAACTGGTGGCCCGCGGACGTCGATCCGCTGACGCACACGGGCGACCGGAAGAACGCGGCGAGCCTCGCCAAGAACCCTCCGGCGGTGAAGCAGTACACGCCCCGGGAGGCCATCAGGACCGGCATGCTGCCCCTGATGTGGCTGTCCGTGGTCCTGACCGCCGGGGTGTCGATCTTCGGCATCTCCTTCCAGGTCGACTACGCCAAGGAGGTGGGCTTCGGCCCGCTGGTCGCGGCGTCGTCGATGGGCGTGATGGCGGTGATCAACGGCATCGGCCGCGGTGTGGTGGGCTGGCTCTCCGACCGGTGGGGCCGCAAGTCGACGCTGGTGTTCGTGATCGTCGTGCTGGGTCTCGCCCAGTTCGGCGTGATCTGGGCGGGTGACCTCAGGAACGAGTGGCTGTTCCTGTTCTTCGCCTTCCTCTCCGGTTTCGGCGGCGGCGCGTTCTACCCGCTGTTCGCGGCGCTCACCCCGGACTACTTCGGGGAGAACTACAACGCCACCAACTACGGGCTCGTCTACAGCGGCAAGCTGATCAGCGGCCTGTTCGGTGGCGGACTCGGCTCCATGGTGGTCGCGGCCTGGGGCTATGACGGCGCGTACGCGCTGGCCGGAGGCGTGTCGTTGGTGGCGGCGGCCATCGCGTTGCTGCTGCGTCAGCCGGGGCGCGGCGCGGCGGTGCCGCATCCCGCGCACTGACAGGTCGCACATATGAGGAGGCCCTCCCCCGCTTCGGGGAGGGCCTCCTCATGTCGGTTCGACGTCGGTCAGCACTTCTCCCGCAGGGAGTGCAGATGCGCGCTCGAACGGCGTGCGAAGGTCAGGGAATCGGTCGGGTTGTCGTGCTCCGCCTGCCAGTGGTGGGCGAACCGCTGTCCGCGCAGCCTGGTCACGGCGGAGATGAACCGCTTGTAGTCGATGTCGCCGTCACCGACGTCGACCATGTCGTAGCCGTACTGGTTCGTCGGGTCGCTCACGCCGTCCTTGACGTGGAAGAGCGGGTAACGGTGCGGCTGCTTCAGTACGTAGTCCAGGGGCTCGAAGGGGGCGGCCGACCCGTCGGGCCGCTTCGAGAAGCGGAACTGGCCCGAGTAGGCCCAGAAGATGTCCATCTCCAGGTACACGAGGTCGGGGTCGGTCTCGGCGAGCAGCACGTCGTAGAGGCGGACCTTGGGGTTGTCGGTGGCGAAGGAGAACTCCTCGGAGTGGTTGTGCTGGTAGAACTTCATGCCGCGCGCCCTCGCCGCGGCGCCGTAGGTGTTGAACTCCTCGGCGGCACGCTTCCAGGCGTCGACGGTGGAGCCGTAGCGGAACGGGCCGGAGGCGGTGCCTATGTGCTTCAGACCGAGGGCCTGGGCGTCGTCGAGGACCTTGGTGAGGTTCTGGGCGAAGGTGTAGGCGTTCGGGTCGTTGGAGTAGTAGCCGACGTGGCTGCCGATCGGGTTCAGGCCGTGGTTCCTCGCCAGCCGCTTGAGCTGGGCGAGGGTGATGGGTCCTGCCGAGCCTTGCGTGTATCCGGCGAACTCGACCTCGTCGTAGCCGTATTTCTCCAGCTCGGCGAAGACGGGGGCGAAACCGAGCGTGGAGACCTTGTCGCGCAGGCTGTAGAGCTGGATGCCGAGGCGGCCGGGCGGCAGGACGGGGCGGCCGCGGCCGGCGCCGCGGGAAGCCGGGTCGGTGGTGGCCTCGGCGCCCGGGGCCGCGGTCGCGGGGGCAGCGGAGGCACCCAACAGCGCGGCGGCCGTGGTGCCCGCGGCGACGCCGAGCATGCCTCGTCTGGTGAGGCGGTGGGTGAGTTCGGGATCCGTCTGGGAAAAGCGGCTCATGCCTGGAACTCCCTGTGATCGAGGGCCGTTGTCAGTGGTGAGTGCTTCACTTGTGATCAGTCGGAGCTGAGCGGGCTGACCACTCAGCCCAGACCGGCGAGTTGAAGCAGAAGCGACTTCACATCGGTGGCCGCGACGCGGTCGCCGACAGCGCGGGGGGTGGAGCAAATGAGGAGCGGACCGTCGTCGTCGCTCGCTGGTATGCGGCCATGGCTGCCGCGAATAGGTGAGGGATCCAGGGGCACCACCGCCATGCGGTAGCGCATGCCGAGTTTCTTGCGGGCGAGCGCGGTCGCCGCCTTGACCTTGACGTAGGGGTCGAGGGGGTCCATGAAGAGTTCGACCGGGTCGTAGCCGGGTTTGCGATGGATCTCGACGAGTCGCGCGAAGTCGGGCGCGTGGGCGTCGTCGAGCCAGTAGTAGTACGTGAACCAGGCGTCCGGCTCCGCGACGGCGACGAGTTCGCCGGAGCGCGGGTGGTCGAGATGGTGGGCCTTCTTGCCCTCGTCGTCGAGGAGTCGCTCGATGCCGGGCAGTCCGTCCAGGGCGGCCCGGGTCGCGTCGAGGTCTTCCGGCCGGCGTACGTAGACATGGGCGATCTGATGGTCTGCGACCGCGAAGGCACGTGACGCCATCGGATCCAGGTACTCCATGCCGTCCTGCGTGTGCACTTCGAGCAGGCCTGCCCGCCGCAGGGCGCGGTTGATGTCGACGGGGCGGCTCACGCGGGTGATGCCGTACTCCGACAGGGCGACGACGGTACGGCCCTCGGAGCGGGCGTCGTCCAGGAGCGGGGCCATGGCGGTGTCGAGGTCGGCGGCCGCCTTCAGGGAGCGCGGGTCGTCGGGGCCGAAGCGCTGCAGGTCGTAGTCGAGATGAGGGAGGTAGCACAGGGCCAGGTCGGGGCGGCGGGTGCGGACGATGTGGCGGGTCGCGTCGATGATCCAGCGGCTGGAGGTGAGGTCGGCGCCGGGGCCCCAGAAGTGGAAGAGGGGGAACGTGCCGAGTTTCTCGGTGAGTTCGTCGTGCAGGGCCGGGGGCCGGGTGTAGCAGTCGGGTTCCTTGCGGCCGTCGGAGTAGTAGATCGGACGGGGGGTGACGGTGATGTCGGTGTCGGCGCCCATGGCGTACCACCAGCAGATGTTGGCGACGGTGTAGCCGGGGTGGGCGCGACGGGCGGCGTCCCAGAGCTTGTCGCCGGCGACCAGGCCGTTGTGCTGGCGCCACAGCAGTACGTCGCCGAGGTCACGGAAGTACCAGCCGTTGCCGACGATGCCGTGCTCCGACGGGTGGGTGCCGGTGAGGAAGGTGGACTGGGCGGCGCAGGTGACCGCGGGCAGGACGGTGCCGAGCGGGGCGTGGGAGCCGGACCGGGCGAGGCGCTTGAGGTGGGGCATGTGGTCGAGGAGACGGGGGGTGAGGCCGACGACGTCGAGAACCAGGAGCGGAGTCGGGCCTGCGTCGGAGGGGTGGTCGCTCATGGCAGCTCCTTCAGGCCGAGGTCCGTCAACAGGTCGCGGGCGAGGGTGAGTTCGGCCGCGATGCCGTCGGCGAGCCGGCTGCGGGCTCGGGGCCGCAGTTCGGGTGGCAGGGCCTGCCAGGTGTAGGTCTCGACCTCGAGGTGGCGGGTGAGCGGGTGCGGGCCGCCGACGAGGCGGGTCAGTGCGGTCTTGAGGACGGGAAGTGTGGAGGTGAGCGGTGCGGCGGGGGCCGCGTGGAGTGGGACGTGGAAGTGGGCCCGCCATGGAGAGGCATCGGGCAGGGCGTCGCCTTGGAGGGCCTCGCCGAGGTCGTCGGTGCCGCGCAGGCCGGCGGCGGTGGCGGTGCGGGTCTGGTGCAGGAAGCGGGGTTCGTCGAAGGCGGCGAGGGCCTCGCGGACTTCGGGGAGGTGGGGGTGTTCGGCGTGCAGAGCGGCGGAGAGCTGGGACTTGACGACGGGGACGCGGGCTTTCGCGAGTGCGTCCAGGGCGGTGTGCGGATCTTCGAAGGAGGTGGCGAGGTGACAGGTGTCGACGCAGACGCCGATGCGGTCGTCGCCGATCGCGGTGAGTGGGGTGATGGCGTCGGCGGTGGTCTCGACGGTGCAGCCGGGTTCGGGTTCGAGGCCGACGCGGATGTCGCGGCCGGTCAGCTCCTGGAGGGCGTCGAGGCGTTCGGCGAGGGTGAGCAGGGCGGTGCGGGCGGTCTCGGCGCGATGCTCGTCGTAGGCGGTGCGCCAGGCGAGGGGCAGGGTGGAGATGCTGCCCTGGGTGACGTCGTCGGGGAGGAGTGCGGCGAGGACGCGGGCCAGGGCGGTGGTGTGGTCGAGGCGCTCGGGGTCGGCCCAGTCCGGTTTGTAGACGCGGTACTTGACCTCTTCGGCTCCGAAGCCCTCGTACGGGAAGCCGTTGAGGGTGACGACCTCCAGGCCACGCCGGTCGAGTTCGCCGCGCAGACCGCGCAGGGCGGACGGGTCTGCGACGAGGGCGCGGGCGGCGTCCTTGGCGAGCCAGAGTCCGATGCCGAGGCGGTCGCGGCCGAGCCGTCGGCGGACGGGTTCGCAGTGGTCACGGAGTTGGGCGAGGACGCCGTCGAGGGTCTCGGCCGGGTGTACGTTGGTGCAGTAGGCGAGGTGGACGGTGGAGCCGTCGGGGTGGCGGAAGCGCATGGCTCACGCCCCCGTGGCCGGGGCGCCGGCAGGGTCGTGCCGCTCTCTCGGGGTGCCTGCCGGCAGCCCGTCAGGGTCCTTCGGGGCGCCACGGAGGATGGAGTTGCCCTCGTGGGTCGCCTCCGGGGTCGTGATGGCGAGGTCGAGGCGGCCGCTGAGCCCGTAGAAGGTGACCGGGTTGCGCCACAGCACGAGATCGACGTCGTCCGCGTCGAAGCCCTCGGCCAGCATCAGGTCGGCGACCCGGCGGGTCTTCAGGGGGTCGCTCCTGCCCCAGTCGGCGGCCGAGTTCACCAGGACCTGTTCGGTCCCGTACTCGCGGAGGATCGCGACCATCCGTTCCTCGTCCATCTTGGTGTCGGGATAGACGGAGAAGCCGAGCCAGCAGCCGCTGTCCTTGGCCTCCTTGACGGTCGTCTCGTTGAGGTGGTCGACCAGGACGTGGTCCGGGGGCAGTGCGGACTCCCGGACGACATCGAGGGTGCGGCGCAGACCTGCGAGCTTGTCGCGGTGCGGGGTGTGGACGAGTGCGGGAAGTTCGTGGGCTGCGGCCAGCTGGAGCTGGGTGGCGAGGGCGGTGTCCTCGGCGGGGGTCATCGAGTCGTAGCCGATCTCGCCGACGGCGACGACGTGGTCCTTGACGAGGTAGCGGGGCAGTTCGTCGAGGACGGGGACACAGCGTGGGTCGTTCGCCTCCTTGGGGTTGAGGGCGAGCGTGCAGTGGTGGGCGATGCCGTGCTGGGCGGCCCGGAAGGGCTCCCAGCCGAGAAGGGAGTCGAAGTAGTCGAGGAAGGAGGCGACCGAGGTGCGGGGCTGGCCGAGCCAGAAGGAGGGTTCGACGACGGCGTGGATGCCGGCGGCGTGCATGGCCTCGTAGTCGTCGGTGGTGCGGGACGTCATGTGGATGTGGGGGTCGAACAGGCGCATCAGGACTCCTTGCCGTCGGTGCCGTCGGTGCCGCGGGTGCCGTCGGGGGCCGGCGGAGTGGCTGTGGGGTCGGTCAGGGTCAGGACGCGGTGCAGGTCTTCGGGGACGGGGCGGCCCGCGGCGGTGCGTTCGGCGGCGTAGTCGCCGAGCATGCGGGCGAGTTCGGCGTCTTGGTGGGCGCGGCGGTCCAGTTCGGCCACGGCGTCGACCGGCACACCGGTGAACAGGCACTTCAGTACGGCGTGGCGCCACTGGTGGGGGTCGAGGTACCGGGCGGCGTAGGGGCCGACGGCGGCGGAGAGGAGGTGGGTGTCGTTGGTCCGCAGGGCGTCCTCGACGAGCGGGAGGGCGTCGGGGCCTGGCACCAGATGGGGCAGCGCGTGCAGGACGGCGCGGCGTTCGGCGGCGGTGCCCTGGGAGTAGACGCGGGTGACGGCGTCGGCGTCGGCGCGGGCCGCGTGCAGGATGAGGACGCGGGCGGCGTCGGCGTACTCGGCCCCGCAGCGCCGGCCGGCCTCGGCGATGCGCAGCTCCCAAACGGAGATGGGGCCGTGGGTGCCGGGGTGGGCGGCGGCCTCGTCGAGGGCGCGGTGGAGCCAGGCGCGGGCGGCGTCGCCGAGCCGGGCCGTGAGATGGCGGCGCAGCTCGGCGGGCGGGGTGAGGGCGAGGCTCGTGCTCTGCGGGTCGGGTCGTTGAGGGCGGGCCCACTCGCGGTGCGCGGGAGTCCCTGCCGCCACCGGCACCGGACTGCCGGCCCTCGCCCCGCCGTCGGCGTCCGCCCGCCTGCTGGCACCGGCCCCGCCATCGGCACCCGCCCGACCATCAGCGTCCGCCCGGCCGTCGGCATCCGATCCGGACGCCGTCCCTGGAGCCTGGCCATCGGCGCCCGCACCGCCATCGGCACCCGCCCGGCCGTCAGCACCCGTCCCACCATCGGCCCCAGCCCGACCATCGGCATCCGCCCCGGGCGCCGTCCCCGGAACCTGGCCATCGGCGCCCGCCCTGCCATCGGCATCCGCCCCGGGCGCCGTCCCCGGGGCCTGGCCGTCAGCATCCGCCCCGCCATCGGCCCCCGCTCTGCCGCCGGCATCCACCCCGGACGCCATCCCCGGAGCCTGGCTGTCGGCGCCAGGCGCAGGCTCGGTGGTCGGGCGAGGCTTCGGGTCTGTCGGGGTGTCGGTGCGCACGGCGCCCTCGGTGTCCGCGCCCGGGGTGGCCGGGGTGATGCGGGGATGGGTCATGAGGTGCTCCCTTCACGGGTGGCGGAGGGATCGCCGGAGAGTGGGACGAGTACGGAGGATCGAGTGGCCGTGGCCTCGGCGCGGCGGAGGAACGGTCTCCACGGTGACGTCCAGGCCGAGCGCGTCGAGCCGTCGGGCCAGGCGGGCGGTGCGGGCGGCGAGGTCGGGGGCGTACGGGTCGAGGTGCATGTGGTCGAGCGTGAGGCCGACGCCGGCGTAGCCGAGGTCGGCGAGCAGGGCCAGGGCGTCGTCGAGGCGGAGGTCGGCGAGGCCGTTGGTGCCGTAGCCGAAGTGGAGCGGACCGGCGGAGGGCGCTTCGGCGGCGGGGGTGGCGTGCTCGGTGCTTGTGCCGTGCGGGCTGCCGACGGGCGGCCCAGGTGCGTCGGACGGTCGGGGTGGGACGGCGGTCGGGTGGCTCCGGTGGCGTTCGGCGGTGGGCGATGTGTGGGGTGCCCGGTGCCGGGTCACCGTGTCTCCTCGTCGGGGCCCGGGCGTGGCGCGGGGGCGTCGGGGTTCGCCGCGGCCAGTCGTTCGGCGAATCCGGTCAGGGCCGCGTACTGCTCTCCCAGTGCCGCCGGGCCTGCTCCCACCGGGTCCTTGAAGTAGAAGCCGAGTTCGCCGAGCGGGCCGGTCAGGCCGGCCTCGTGGGCGCGGGCGGTGAGGCGGGCCAGGTCCAGTACCAGGGGTGCCGCGAGGGCCGAGTCGCAGCCCTGCCAGATGGTCTGGAGGATCATGCGGGTACCCAGGAAGCCGTCGAAGGCGATGTGGTCCCAGGCGGTCTTCCAGTCGCCGAGGGCGGGGACCTCGTCGATGTGCACCTCGCCCTCGGGGACCGTGCCGAGGGTGTCGGAGAGGACGCGTTCCTTGCCGGCGTTCTTGGCCGCGGCGGCGGCCGGGTCGGCGAGGGCGGCGCCGTCGCCGCCGCCCAGCAGGTTCGTGCCGGACCAGGCGCGGACGGTCAGTGCCCGTTGCGCGAACATCGGGCCCAGCACGGCCCGGAGCAGCGTCTGGCCGGTCTTGCCGTCCCGGCCCGCGTACGGCAGGCCGCTGCGCTCGGCCTCGCGGGCGGCGACGGGGTGGTGCATGCCCTCGGAGGGGGTGAAGTTGACGTAGGGGCAGCCCGCGCGCAAGGCCGCCAGTGCGTACAAGGTGCTGACGGGAAGCGGGGCGCCGGGGCCCTGGGAGGCGGGTTCGGTGGAGGCGACGTTCACGACGACGGCCCGCTCCAGCTCGTGGCGGCGGATGAAGTCGGTCATGTCGTCGGCGAAGGCCGTGATCAGTTCGGCCTCGGTCCTGGTGTCCCCGGGGGTGGGGCCGCCCGGCCTGATCTCCCGGTCGGTGGCGGCGAGTTCGGCGGCGACGGCGGTGGCGATCCCCGGTGGGAGGACGCCGCTGGCGGTCAGCGTCTCGGCGCGTTTGGGCAGGGGGCAGTCGAGGGTGTCGTGGCCGCCGAAGACGAGGCCCGAGAGGGCCGGCAGGGCGCTGTCGGTGAACGCCGGGGTCTCGGTCACCATGCCGGTGGGCGGGTGCAGTCCCGCGGTGATGGCGGCGCATCCCGTGACGACGGTGGTGGCGACGGAGCCGCGGGCTCCGATCAGCCACACTCCGACACGCGGTCGGGCGAGGGACGCGGACATGGGCAGCCTCCTGGTCGTGCGCGAACCCGAAAAGAGGGAGGGAGACGGCGGGCGGGGGTCCGGCGTCCCCCGCCCGCCGCCGTTCAGTCGCCCTGGACGGGCAGTTCCTTCAACTGGATGTTGCGGAAGGAGACCTGGTCGTCGGCGCCATGGTTCTGCAGGCCGATGTAGCCGTCGGTCAGGCTCCGCTCGGGGTCCTTGTTGGTGAAGTCGTTGATCTTGACTCCGTTGAGGAACACCTGGAGGCGTTCGCCCTGGACCTTGATCTCGTAGGAGTTCCACTGGCCGGGCGGCCGCAGGACCTGGTCACGGACCTTGATGTTCGCCGACTTGAACGAGTAGACGGAGCCCGTGGTGCGTTCGGGCGCGTCCGTGGCGTCGATCTGGATCTCGTAGCCCTTGTTCACCGCGGACCAGGGGTCGTCGGAGGCCGGGAAGCCCACGAAGATCCCGGAGTTGTCGTCGCCCTGCATCTTCCAGTCGAGCTTGAGGGAGTACGACTTCAGCTCCTTGGCCTGGTACCAGAGCAGGCCCATGCCGCCCTCGGTCTCCAGGGTGCCGTCCTTGACGTTGAACTTGCCGGGTCCTGCCTGCTTCCAGCCGTCCAAGGTCTGGCCGTTGAAGATCTTCCGGTAGCCCTTGTTCGGCTTGCAGTCCGCCTTGACCTGGCCGGTGGCGTACTGGAGGCCGCCGAGCAGATGGGCGCGGAAGGCTTCCTCGGCGTAGGACTCCTTGGTGTGGCCGCCGCCGGTGTAGAAGGAGCGGCCGCCGCCGTAGCTCTGGCACCAGGCGATCGGGTGGTCGCCCTTCATGTTCCCGCCCTGATAGCTGGTCTCGTCCAGGGTGGCGAGGACCTTGGCCTGCTCGCGCGGGTTGGTGCGGTAGTTGTACCACTCGTCGGTGCGCTCCCAGGTGTCGCCGAGGTGCGCGGTGGACGGGTGGTCGTGGTCCTCGACGCGGACGGTGGCCTTCTGGATCGCCGGGTGCGAGTGGAAGTAGGCGCCGACGAGTCCGCCGTAGAACGCCCAGTCGTACTCGGTGTCGGCCGCCGCGTGGATGCCCATGTAACCGCCGCCGCCCGCCACGTAGTTCTCGAACGCCTTCTGCTGCTCGGCGTTGAGGACGTCGCCCGTGGTGGACAGGAACGCCACCGCGTCGTACTTGGCGAGGTTGGTCGTGGTGAACTGCTTGGCCTCCTCGGTCGCGTCGACCGAGATGCCGGCCGGGCCGCCGAGTTCCTTCAGCGCGGCGATGCCGGCCGGGATGGAGTCGTGGCGGAAGCCGGCGGTCTTGGAGAAGACCAGGACCTTCTTGCCGCCCCTGAACGGCTCCTTGGAGAACTCGAAGTCGTCCACGTCGTACAGCGCGCCCTCGCCGCCCTTGAAGACCAGATAGATCTGGGTGGTCTTCTTCGGCAGCGCCCGCAGCGGTACGTCGACGTTCTGGAAGGTCTCCCAGCCGCCGGTCGGCGGGATGTACGCCGAGCCGTGCAGCGGTCCGTCGGGCGAGCCGGTGCGCAGTTCGATGAAGCCGCCCGCGCCGCCGGAGGAGGCCCGTACGGTCATCTTCTTCTGCCCGTCGAACCGGTAGGGGGTGAAGGAGATCCAGTCGCCGTCGTTGATGTTGCCCACGGTCTTGCCGCCGTTGGCGCCTGTCTTGTCGATGACGGAGATGCCCGACTGGGTGGTGAAGTGCTCGCCCTGGCGGTGCAGCGGCTGCAGCACGGTGCGCGCGGTGCCGGTCAGGGCCTCCTGACCGTTGGCGCCGCCGTCGGTGTAACTGGCGCCGACGACGCCGTAGATGTTGGCGTTGGGGTCGTGGCCACCGTCGCCGGCGGGCGGGGTCAGGGTGCCCTCGCAGCCCATCTCGCTGGTCAGCTCGTGGGCGTGGGAGTCGTGGCCGAGGCTGTAGGCGACCTTGACCTTGGAGCAGTCGATGGTCTCCTCGGGGTCGGTGACGGTCACCTTGAACGGGACGGGCTTGCCGAACTCGGCCAGCGCGCCGTTGCCCGGGACGTCGATGCGCACCTTGGGCTCGGTGTTGCCGACGACGATCCGGGTGCTGGCGTTGCCGGTGTTGCCCTCGGGGTCCTTGGCGGTGAAGGTGGCGGTGTAGGTGCCGACCTTCTTGTACCGGTGGGTGGGGTTGAGGCCCTCGCCCTTGGTGCCGTCGCCGAAGTCCCAGCTGTAGGTGAGGTCGGTGGAGTCGGCGTCCTTGGCCGAGGCGGTGAACCTGACGTTCAGTCCTGCCGCGCCGGACGTCTTGTCGGCGCTCACCTCGGCGATCGGGGAGAAGCCGTCCTCGGCGTTCTCGATCCGGTACAGCGCGGAGTGCTCGTCGCCCTGGAACCAGGAGACGCCGTAGTCGAGGACGTAGAGCGCGCCGTCCGGGCCGAACTCCATGTCCATGATCTGGGTGCCGGTCCACGGGAAGTCGTTGATCTTCGCTACGGAGCCGTCCTCGTTCTGCTCGATCCGCTTGATCCAGCGGCGCCCGAACTCACCGGCGAAGAAGTCACCGTCGTAGGCCTCGGGGAACTTCACCTTGGAGTCGAGGTCGGGGTCGTAGCGGTAGACCGGGCCGGCCATCGGGGACTCGGAGCCGCTGCCGAACTCGGGTACGGAGCCGCCGTCGTACGGGATCCAGGCGGCCTGCGCGGGCGGCAGGTCGGTGAGGCCCGTGTTGTGCGGGGAGGTGTTCTTCGGGGCGTTGCAGTCGAACGTCTCGCCGGACTCCTTGGTGGCGAAGTCGTAGTCGACGTAGGCGTCGTTGTCGCCGGTGCAGAAGGGCCAGCCGAAGTTGGCGGCCTTGGTCACCTTGGCGAACTCGACCTGTCCGCCCGGGCCGCGCTTCGGGTCGGCGGCGCCCGCGTCGGGACCGTAGTCACCCACGTACACGATGCCGGTCTTGTCGTCGACGCTCATCCGGAACGGGTTGCGGAAGCCCATCGCGTAGATCTCGGGGCGGGTCTTCTCGGTGCCCGGGGCGAAGAGGTTGCCCTCGGGGACGGTGTACGAGCCGTCCTCGGCGACCTTGATACGGAGGATCTTGCCGCGCAGGTCGTTGGTGTTGGCGGAGCTGCGGCGGGCGTCGAAGGCCGGGTTGCGGTTCGGCCGGTCGTCGATCGGGGTGTAGCCGTCGGAGGAGAAGGGGTTGGTGTCGTCGCCGGTCGACAGATAGAGGTTGCCGGCCGCGTCGAAGTCGATGTCGCCGCCGACGTGGCAGCAGGTGCCGCGGGAGGCCGCGACGTCGATGACCTTCTTCTCGCTGGCGAGGTTGAGCGTGCCGTTGGCGTTCAGGGTGAAGCGGGAGAGGCGGTTGACGCCGTCGAACTTCTTGAAGTCGTCGGCGGTACCGCTCTCCGGGGCGTCGCCCGCGGGGGTGTCCAGCGGCGGGGCGTAGTAGAGGTAGATCGCCCGGTTGTTCTTGAAGTCCGGGTCGATGCCGACGCCCTGGAGGCCCTCCTCGTCGTGGCTGTAGACGTCGAGCCTGCCGGCGACCTTGGTGACGCCGCCCTGGTCGGTCAGGCGCAGCGTGCCGTCGCGCGAGGTGTGCAGGACGCTGCGGTCCGGGAGCACGGCGAGCGACATCGGCTCGCCCATCTCGGGTTCGCCCTTGGCGAGCGGCACCTGCTGGAACTGGCCTTCGGCTGCTGCCGGTTCGGCCTCATCCGGCTGGGCGCCGGCGACGGTGGCCGGGGCGCCCACGGTCAGGAGCAGGCCGGTGAACAAGGCGAGAGTGGCGCGCAGTCCGGGACGTCTGTGGGTGCGGGTGCCGCGGGATCTGGTTCTGTGCACGAAGTCCCTCCGGGAACGGGTGGGCCGTACAGGGTGGATGCGAAGACGTGCGGTGCGGGCGCCGGGGTGCGCCGTCACCCCGGAGGTGGCTGTGCCATGAACACTTCAGGGACGGTAACCCCCTCCGTCCGGGGCGAACACCCCTTGCGTCAGGATCGGTTGGGCTTTCTCCCATCGCAGGACAAAGCGGTATCGGGGCAGGTCGGAGGGGGGACCGGCGGTGCCTCCGGTCCCCGTACCCCGACCAGCGCCGGGTGTGTGGTTCAGCTGTTGAACGCCGCGTCGAAGGAGGCCGACGGCGGCTCGAAGTCGTACGCCTTCAGTCGCGTCAGCGCCTCGGGCGCGCCCTGGAGCCGGTCCATGCCGGCGTCCTCCCACTCCACGGAGATGGGCCCCTGATAGTCGATGGAGCGCAGCATCCGGAAGACGTCCTCCCAGGGGACGTCACCGTGCCCGGCCGAGACGAAGTCCCAGCCCCGGCGCGGGTCACCCCACGGCAGATGCGAGCCGAGGCGGCCGTTGCGGCCGTCGAGGCGTTTGCGGGCCTCCTTGCAGTCGACGTGGTAGATGCGGTCGCGGAAGTCCCACAGGAACCCGACCGGGTCGAGGTCCTGCCACACGAAGTGCGAGGGGTCGAAGTTGAGGCCGAAGGCGGGGCGGCCCCCGACGGCCTCAAGGGCGCGCCAGGTCGTCCAGTAGTCGTAGGCGATCTCGCTCGGGTGGACCTCGTGGGCGAACCGCACGCCCTCCTCGTCGAAGACGTCGAGGATCGGGTTCCAGCGCTCGGCGAAGTCCTCGTAGCCGCGCTCGATCATCGACTCGGGCGCGGGCGGGAACATGGCGACCAGATGCCAGATGGCGGAGCCGGTGAAGCCGATCACGGTGTCGACGCCGAAGGCGGCGGCAGCACGCGCGGTGTCCTTGACACGTTCCGCGGCCCGCCTGCGCACCCCCTCCGGCTCCCCGTCGCCCCACACCTCGCCCGGCAGAATGGCCTGGTGGCGCTCGTCGATGATGGCGTCGCAGACGGCCTGGCCGACCAGATGGTTGGAGATGGCCCAGCACTTGAGGCCGTACTTGTCGAGGAGCTGATGCCTCGACTCCACGTAGGACGGATCGCTCAGCGCCTTGTCGACCTCGAAGTGGTCGCCCCAGCAGGCGAGTTCGAGACCGTCATAGCCGAAGTCGCGGGCGAGTCGGCAGACCTCCTCCAACGGCAGATCGGCCCACTGGCCGGTGAACAGCGTGAACGTACGCGGCATTGCGTCAGCCTCCTCGGGGCTCAGACCGCGATCGGGGTGTAGACGGAGTTCTTCTCGGCGCTCTCCTCCACCGCCGCGAGCACGCGCTGCACTTGCAGCCCGTCGGCGAAGGAGGGTTCGGGCTGCCGGCCCTCGGCGACGGCGTGGACCAGGTCGCGGGCCTGGTGGACGAAGGTGTGCTCGTAACCGAGGCCGTGGCCCGGGGGCCACCAGGCGTCCAGGTAGGGGTGGTCGGGTTCGGTGACCAGGATGCGGCGGAAGCCGGCGTGCGCGCCCGGTTCGGTGCCGTCGTGGTAGGAGAGTTCGTTGAGGCGCTCCAGGTCGAAGGCCAACGAGCCGTGCTCACCGTTGAGTTCGATGCGCAGGGCGTTCTTGCGGCCGGTGGCGTAGCGGGTGGCCTCGAAGGAGGCGAGGGCGCCGGAGGGGAAGCGGCCGGTGAACACGGCGGCGTCGTCGACGGTGACCTGTCCCGTGGCGGTCTCGGCGGACACCGCGGACAGCCCCTTCACGGCTCCGCCGGGCAGCGGACGCTCCCGTACGAAGGTCTCCGTCAGCGCGGACACGCCGCTCAGCCGCTCTCCGGTCAGGTACTGCGCGAGGTCGATGATGTGCGCGCCCAGGTCGCCGAGTGAGCCCGAGCCGGCGATCTCCTTGCGCAGCCGCCAGGTCAGCGGAAACTGCGGGTCCACGAGCCAGTCCTGAAGGTATGTCACCCGTACGTGGCGCAGGCGGCCGAGGCGGCCTTCGGCGACCATGCTGCGGGCGAGGGCGGTGGCGGGCACCCTACGGTAGTTGAAGCCGACCATGGCCAACTGACCGCGCGCGTACGCCTGTTCGGCCGCCGCTGTCATGGCCTCGGCCTCCTCGACGCTGTTGGCGAGGGGCTTCTCGCACAGGACGTGCTTGCCGGCGGCCAGCGCGGCGAGCGCGATCTCGGCGTGGCTGTCGCCGGGGGTGCAGATGTCGACGAGGTCGATGTCGTCCCGCTCGACCAGGGCACGCCAGTCGGTCTCCGCCGACGCCCAGCCGTGCCGCTCGGCAGCCGCTCGTACGGCGGTGGCGTCCCGCCCGCAGATCGCGGTCAGGACCGGGGTGCGGGGCAGGTCGAAGACCCGGCCCGCGGTACGCCAGCCCTGTGAGTGCGCGGCGCCCATGAAGGCGTAGCCGACCATGCCGATGCGCAGCGACGGCTTCCCCGGGGTGTCAGGTGCCGGCGTTCCGGTGCCGCCGTCAGCTTCCGGCTGTCGCGGCTGTCCCATGAAGAGGTCCTCCTCGTCGTCGTGGCGCTGTGGGGGGTTTGCCGGTCGCTTCTCCGCGGGGGCGCGGGGTTCGGCGGAGCCGCGTGTCGATACAGCCCCGCGCCCCCGCGGGGGGTGATCGGACCGGCGTTCGGACGTGTCGGCCCCTACTTGAAGCCCGTGGGCATGTACTGGTCGACGTTGTCCTTGTCGACCACCGCCGAGTAGAGGGTGACCGAGGCCGGGATCTCGAACTCGGCCATGCCGCCGATGCCCTTGCTCTGGCCCAGCGCACGGGCCAGGTCGATCGCGGACGCCGCCATGGTCGGCGGGTACAGGACGGTGGCCTTGAGGACGCCGTCGTCCTTCTTGATCGCCTGGAAGGCGGACAGCGCGCCGGCGCCGCCGACCATGAGGAAGTCGTCGCGCCCGGCCTGCTCGATGGCCCGCAGCGCGCCCACGCCCTGGTCGTCGTCGTGGTTCCACAGGGCGTCGAACTTCGACTGGGCCTGCAGGAGCTGGGCCATCTTGGCCTGCCCGGACTCGACCGTGAACTCGGCCGCCTGCCGGGCCACCTTCTTGATGTTCGGGTAGTTCTTCAGCGCGTCGTCGAAGCCCTTGGTGCGCTGCTGGGTCAGCTCCAGGTTGTCCAGACCGGCCAGCTCGATGACCGTGGCGTTCGACTTCCCCTTGAGCTTCTCGCCGATGTAGTGGCCGGCGTTGAGGCCCATGCCGTAGTTGTCGCCGCCGATCCAGCAGCGGTAGGCCTGCGGGGTGTTGAAGATCCGGTCGAGGTTGATGACCGGGATGCCCGCGCGCATCGCCTTCAGGCCGACCTGGGTGAGTGCCTTGCCGTCGGCGGGCAGCACCACCAGCACGTCGACCTTCTTGTTGATCAGCGTCTCGATCTGGCCGATCTGCGCGGCGGTGTCGTTCGACCCCTCGGTGATCTCCAGGGTGACGTCCGAGTACTTCTTGGCCCTGCTCTTGGCGTTGTCGTTGATGGCGTTGAGCCAGCCGTGGTCGGCCTGCGGACCGGCGAAGCCAATGGTGACGGCCTTGCCGGGCTTGTCGTCGGCGGCCGGCTGGTCGTTGGCGGCCGGCTCGTCGTCGGATTCGTTGCTGGTGCACCCCACGAGGAGGGCACCGGCGCCTATCGCGGCGGTTCCGAACAGCAGCCCTCTGCGACTGGTGAGCTCTGGCATGACGGTGAACCCTTTCCTCAGGTCGTGCTCGCGGTACGGCGCTGGACCAGCACGGCGGCGACGATGATCGCGCCCTTGGCGATCTGCTGGACGTCGCTCTGCAGGTTGTTCAGGGCGAAGATGTTGGTGATCGTGGTGAAGATCAGGACGCCGAGCACCGAGCCGGTGATGGTGCCGCGGCCCCCGCTGAGCAGGGTGCCGCCGATGATCGCGGCGGCGATGGCGTCGAGTTCGTAGAGGTTGCCGTTGGTGTTCTGGCCGGAGCCGGACAGGATGACCAGCATGAAGGCCGCGATGCCGCAGCACAGGCCGGACAGCAGATAGAGGTAGAGCCGCTGGCGGCGCACGTCGATGCCGGCGAGCCGGGCCGCCTCCGCGTTGCCGCCGACGGCGACCGAGCGCCGTCCGAAGGTCGTGCGGTTCAGGACGAGCCAGCCGATGATCGTCACGACCGCGAACACCATGACCAGGGGCGGAATGCCGAGCACATACGCGTCGCGCTCGCCGAGGTCCAGCACCGAGGGCACGGTGACGATCTGCGTCTTGCCGTCGGTGATCTGGAGCGCCAGTCCGCGCGCCGAGGCCAGCATGGCGAGCGTGGCGATGAACGGGACCATCGCGCCGTACGCGATCAGCACCCCGTTCACCAGGCCGCATCCCACGCCTACGATCACCGCGGTGAAGAGGATGCCGGCGAAGCCGTACTCCTGGGTGGCCACCGTCGTCGCCCACACCGAGGCCAGCGCGACGATCGCGCCGACGGACAGGTCGATGCCGCCGGAGATGATGACGAAGGTCATGCCGACGGTGACGACGCCGATCACGGAGCCCTGGGTGAGGACGAGTTGCAGGTTGCGGGTGTCAAGGAACTCGTCCGGCTTGGTGATGCCGCCGATGACGATCAGCGCGGCGAGGACGCCGAGCAGGGAGAGGGTGCGCACGTCGGCGCGGGCCATCAGGCCCCGCCAGCCGGGCGCCGCTCCGGCCGACGGCACCTTGCCGGTGCTGTCCCGGGGCGGGGAGGCGTGCTGCGTCATGACGCCGGGCTTCCTTCCATGACGAGGTCGAGTACGCGGTGTTCGTCGAGTTCGCGCGCGGGAGCGGTGTGTACGACACGGCCCTCGCGCAGCACCAGGACGCGATCGGCGAGGCCCAGCACTTCGGGCACCTCGCTGGAGACCAGCAGGACGGCGAGGCCTTCGTCGGCCAGCCGGCGCACGACCGCGTACAGCTCGGCGCGGGCGCCGACGTCGACGCCCCGGGTGGGTTCGTCGAGCAGCAGGACGCGGCAGCCGCGCAGCAGCCAGCGGGCCAGGACGGCCTTTTGCTGGTTGCCGCCGGAGAGGGTGCGCACGGGCACCGACGGGTTGTCGGGCCGCAGCGACAGCTCACGGGTCGCGGCCCGCGCGGCCCCCAGTTCGGCGGCCCGGTCGATCCAGCCGCCGCGCGAGAACCGGGACATGGAGGAGACGGAGACGTTGCGGGTGACGGACTCCAGCATCAGCAGCGCCTGCGCCTTGCGTTCCTCGGGTGCGAGCCCGAGTCCGGCGCGCACGGCGGCCCGTACGCTGCCCGGCCTGAGCGCCCGCCCGTCCACGAGCACATGACCGGCGCTGGGCTTCCTGGCCCCGTAGATCGTCTCCAGGATCTCGGAGCGCCCCGAACCCACCAGTCCGGCGAGCCCGACGATCTCCCCGGGCCGCACGCTCAGGTCGAGGGGCTCGAACTCCCCGTGCCGGGCGAGTCCGCGCACCTCCAGCAGCGGTTTACCGGCCGTCGCGTCCGTGGTCGGCCGCTCGGGGAAGACGTACTCGACGTTGCGTCCCGTCATCATCGCCACGACGTCACGCGTCGGCGTCGTCTTCGCCGGGAGCCCGCCCGCCACGGCCCGGCCGTCCTTCAGCACGGTCACCCGGTCGCCGATCCGGCGGATCTCCTCCAGCCGGTGCGAGATGTAGACGACGGCGACTCCCGCGGAGGTGAGGTCGCCGACGATGCGGAAGAGGTTGTCGACCTCGTCCGGGTCGAGGGCGGCGGACGGCTCGTCCATCACGATCAGCCGTACGTCGTGGGAGAGCGCCCTGGCCATCGACACGATCTGCTGGTGGGCCGCCGACAGGTCTCCGACCAGGCGTGCCGGGTCGATCTCCGGGTGCCCGAGTCGCTCGAGAAGCTGGGCTGTCGAGGATCGAGCCGCCTTCCCCCTCACTACGAAGCCGGCGGCCGTCGGCTCATGGCCGAGGTGGACGTTCTCGGCCACCGACAGGTGCTCGACCAGGTCGAGTTCCTGGTAGATGGTGGCGATGCCGAGGCGCATGGCGGCGATCGGCGAGCGGAGGGTGACCTCCTCGCCGCGCCAGCGGATGGTGCCGGTGTCGGGCTGGTGGGCGCCGGCCAGGACCTTGATCAGGGTGGACTTGCCGGCGCCGTTCTGGCCGAGCAGACAGTGCACTTCACCGGCCTGGACGTCGAGGTCGACGCCGTCGAGGGCGCGGACTCCGGGGAACGACTTGGTGATGCCGGACATGCTGAGCAGGGGTGGTTCTGGTGCCATGAGGTCCCCTTGGCGGGCGTGCGGGCCGGATTCAGGGCAGGGCAGAGCAGGGCAGGACAGAGCGCGGTGCGGTACAGCCGTACTGAACTGGGTGCTTACGCGGGTGAGAACAGGTGGTCGCTGATGAGCCGGGCCGCGCCGATGACTCCGGCGGTGGGGCCCAACTCACCCAGGACGATGGGGAGGTTGCCGGTCGCCAGCGGCAGCGACTGGCGGTAGACCTGGGTGCGGATCGCGGCGAGCAGGTTGTGGCCGAGACCGGTCACCCCGCCGCCGATCACCACCAGGCCGGGATTGAAGAAGCTGACGAGTCCGGCGATGACCTGCCCGACGTGGTTGCCGCCCTCGCGGATCAGGTCGAGCGCGGTGGCGTCTCCGGCGGCGGCCGCGGCGGCGACGTCGACGGCGGTGAGCGTTCCGTTCGCCGCCAGCCGCGAGGCGAGTTCCTCCGACAGCCCCTGCTGGGCCGCCTCCACGGCGTCCCGGGCGAGGGCCGCGCCGCTGAAGTGGGCCTCCAGACAGCCCCGGTTGCCGCAGGCGCAGGGCCGGCCGTCGGGCACGGCCTGGATGTGCCCGATGTCGCCCGCGCTGCCGGTGACACCACGGTGGACGTCACCGCCCGCGACGATGCCGCAGCCGATGCCGGTGCCGATCTTGACGCAGAGGAAGTCGCCCACGGAGCGTGCGACGCCCGCGTGCTGCTCCCCCATCGCCATGAGGTTCACGTCGTTGTCGACCATGACCGGGCAGCCGAGTTCCTGGCTGAGCGCCTCCCGTACGGGGAAGCCGTCCCAGCCCGGCATGATCGGCGGGGCCACGGGGACGCCCTCGGGGAAGCGGACCGGGCCGGGGACGCCGATGCCGGCGCCGTCGAACCCTTCCGTGAGCCCGGAGGCCCTCAACTTCGCGGCCATGGACAGGACTTGCTCGAAGACCGCGACGGGGCCCTCGCGGACGTCCATGGGCTGGTTGAGGTGACCGAGGATCTCCAGTTCGGCGTTGGTGACGGCGACGTCGACCGAGGTCGCGCCGATGTCGACGCCGAGAAAGCGCAGCCCGGGGTTGAGCCGGACGTTGTGGGACCGGCGACCACCGCGAGAGGCGGCGAGCCCGTCGGCCACGACCAGGCCCGTCTCCAGCAGCCGGTCCACCTCCACGGCCAGCTTGGACCGCGAGAGGTCGATCTCATCGCCGAGTTGGGCCCGGGAGTTGGGTCCGCCGTCGCGGAGCAGCTTGAGCAGCTTGGCCTGATGGGCGTTCGCGGGTCGCGCGGTCATACGTCTCACGAGCCCCTCCCCGCCTCATTCGGCCTGTGCGCGCCGGGTTTCGGCCACCTCGGTGGCCTGCTTTCGAGGGGAACGTAGCAGCGGCTGCCAGGACTGGGAAGAACTTGCGCACAGATTGCCGTCAACTTTCTCCACTCTCAGGACAAAGGCGAGGACGTGCCGGCTCGCATGCGGCACCGGCCGCTGATCGTCCTTGTGCGCGAAGGGGGCGCCACGGGGCCCGGTTGGCTACCCTTTCCCTGCTGACAGCAGTGCTTTGGGGGGAGCGCTGATGGCTCAGGGATCCTCGTCCGACGAACCGGTTCCGACGCAGGACCCGGCTATGCGATGCGCGTCGCGAACGGGTCGTACGACTGGTATCGCGACGCCGCCTTCAGGGCCCGCCGCTACTTCCGGCTCACCGAGACGCTACTGCTCGTCTCGGCCGTCCTCTCGCCCAGGAACGCCGAGGTGCCCGCCGTCCTGGGCGGCATCGTCGTGGTGATCACCGGTCTGCGCTCCGTCTTCCCCTGGCAGGACGACTACCTGCGGTTCAGCGAGGCCGTCGAGGCGGAGCGCCGCCTGTACTACACGGCGGCGGAGCCCTACGCCGACCCCGCGACCCGGGACCGCGTGCTCGCCGCGAACGTCACCCACATCGAACAGCGGGAGATGGGCACGTGGGTGCAGATCTCCAGTCCCCGCACGGACGCCACCGGGAACAACCTGCTGCCATGAGCGCCGGGCGACCCTCAGGACTTCGCGCGTGCGTGGTACGAGCGCCGCGTGTGCTCGGTGTGCTCCCGCATCAGCTCGGTGGCGCGCCGCTCGTCCCGGTCGGTGATCGCGGCGATCATGCCCCGGTGCTCGATCCAGGACTGCTCTCCGCGCTGGCGGGCGACCGGCGTGTAGTACCAGCGGACCCGGCGGTCGACCTGGGCGGCCAGCTCGGCGAGCACGGTGTTGCCCGCGAGGTCCATGATCTTGGCGTGGAAACGGGCGTTGAGGGCGACGGCGGCGTCCACGTCATCGGCGGCGACGGCCTTCTCGCCCTCCGCGCACAGCTCCTCCAGGGCCGCGATGCCGGCCTTGTCGGCGTGGGCGGCGGCGAGCCGGGCGGCCTCGGCCTCCAACAGCGTACGGACGGTGAGGAGCTGGTCGGCCTCCTCCTCCGTCGGCTCGTGCACGAACGCGCCCTGCGCGGGGCGCAGATCGACCCAGCCCTCGGTGTTCAGCCGCTGCAGCGCCTCGCGCACCGGCTGCCGGGACACGCCGAGGTGACCGGCCAGTTCGCTCTCGACCAGGTGCTGGCCGGGCTGGAGGGCGCGGGTGGTGATGAGTTCGAGCAGCGCCTCGTAGACACGGTCGCGCAGCGGGCCGGGCCGTTCGAGCTTGGGCACCGCACCCTGCGGCAGTCCTGTCGACAACATCGGTCCCCCTCCTGGGCGAACGCCGGGCGACTGCGTCCGGTAGCCGGCCGTCACGGAAAGCCAGTATTGATTGTCTTTCGTCTACAGTCTACGGCGCACAAAGGCCAGGGAACCGAGGAGTTGGCCACGTCACACCCGCGTCAGGGACTGCCGAAGGCCCACGGCAGCACCGTCAGGGGCAGCGCACGACCTGCCCGGCGTACGACAGGTTCCCGCCGAACCCGAACAGCAGCACCGGGTCCCCGGTCGAGATCCGGCCCTGCTCCACGAGCTTGGAGAAGGCCAGCGGGATGCTCGCCGCCGAGGTGTTCCCGGACTCGGAGACATCGCGCGCGACGACGGCGTTGACCGCGCCGAGCTTGAGCGCGAGGGGCTCGATGATGCGCAGGTTGGCCTGGTGCAGGACGACGCCGGCGAGGTCCTCGGGTGCGAGACCGGCCCGTTCGCAGGCCCGGCGGGCGATGGCCGGCAGCTGTGTGGTCGCCCAGCGGTAGACGCTCTGCCCCTCCTGCGCGAACCGCGCGGGCTGCCCCTCGATGCGCACCGCGTGCCCCATCTCGGGCACCGAACCCCACAGCACCGGCCCGACGCCGGCCTCGTCGGAGGCCTCCACGACGGCCGCGCCGGCTCCGTCGCCGACCAGCACACAGGTCGTACGGTCGCTCCAGTCGGTCACGTCAGACATCTTGTCCGCGCCGATCACCAGCGCCCGGGACGCGGCGCCCGCCCGGACGGCGTGGTCGGCTGTGGCCAGCGCGTGGGTGAATCCGGCGCAGACCACGTTGACGTCCATCGCGGCCGGCGAGGGGATGCCGATACGGGCCGCGACCCGGGCGGCCATGTTCGGGGAGCGGTCGATCGCGGTGGAGGTGGCGACCAGGACCAGGTCGATGTCGCCGGGTGCGAGACCGGCGCCGGCGAGCGCCTTCGCGGCGGCGTGGGCGGCCAGCTCGTCGACCGGCTCGTCGGGCCCGGCGATGTGGCGCGTACGGATGCCCACCCGGGATGTGATCCACTCGTCACTGGTGTCGACCATGCCCGCCAGGTCCTCGTTGGTGAGTACCTTGGCGGGCTGATAGTGGCCGACTGCGGCGATGCGCGAGCCGTTCATCGTTGGTGATCCCCTCGGGCCTCGGGTAGCGGGATTCACCAGTCTGATCAGTGACTCACGGGTACGGGTGCAAGTGATGCCACAGGAATCGGGCGCCCGTCTTGTCAGCTTCCATCAGGCCCTCGGACGCCCGAACAACTCTCGAACACCTACCCCGCGCCTACCCGGTGAACAGCTGCGTCGCCTTCTGTACGAGTTCGTAGAGCCCGTACGCGAGCGGTACTCCCACCCACACCCAGGCGAAGGCGATCAGCCCGCGGCGGCTCGGCGGGCCGCTACTGCTGCTGCTGGACATCCGCGGCCTCCTTCGCCTTGGACTGCTTCTCCGGCTGCTTCTCCGGACGATCCTCCGGCTGCTCCTCCGACGCCGGAACGGGGACGTGATGGCGCGGGTGGACGGGCCGGACGAGTTCGTTGGCGACGAAGCCGACGGCGAGCAGTCCGATCATGATGAACAGGGACAGGGTGTACAGGGACGAGCCGTCCTTGCCCGCCGCCTCCTGCCGGTCGGCGATCCAGTTCACGATCAGCGGTCCGAGGACGCCGGCCGTGGACCAGGCGGTGAGCAGCCGCCCGTGGATGGCGCCGACCTGGTAGGTGCCGAAGAGGTCCTTCAGATAGGCGGGGATCGTCGCGAAGCCGCCGCCGTAGAAGGACAGGATCACCAGTGCGCACAGGATGAACAGCGGCTTCGAGGAGTCGCCGGCCAGCGCGATCAGGCCGTACATCAGCGCGCCCGCGCCCAGGTACAGCCGGTAGATGTTCTTCCGTCCGACCAGGTCGGAGGTCGACGACCAGCCGATCCGGCCCGCCATGTTGGCGGCCGACAGCAGGGCGACGAAGCCGGCGGCGGCCGAGACCGACACCGGGGTGGAGGTGTTCGCGAAGAAGTCCGTGATCATCGGCGCGGCCTTCTCCAGGATGCCGATGCCGGCGGTCACGTTCATGCAGAGCACGATCCACAGGCACCAGAACTGGGGTGTGCGGATGGCCTGGTTCGCCGATACCTGCGGGCCGGCGGGGAGTTGTCGCGCCCCCGCTGCGGCAGCCGAGGATTCAACACCGCCCCGCGCCTCAGGGGCGGCTCCCGGCACCCTGACCAGGAGCACGCCGAGCAGCATGAAGACGGCGTACGAGAGTCCGTGCACCAGGAAGGCCAGCGCGATCCCGGAGCTGTCGCTGCCGAACGACTCCAGCATCTGGGCCGACCATGGCGAGGCGATGAGCGCGCCGCCGCCGAAGCCCATGATGGCGATGCCGGTGGCCATGCCGGGCCGGTCCGGGAACCACTTGATCAACGTCGACACGGGCGAGATGTAGCCGATGCCGAGGCCGATGCCGCCGACGAAGCCGTAGCCGAGGACGATCAGCCAGTACTGCTCGGTCGCGGCGCCCAGCGCGGAGAGCAGGAAGCCGGACGAGAAGCAGATCAGGGCGACCGTCATGGCCCAGCGCGGTCCGTTGCGCTCCACCAGCGTGCCGCCGAACGCGGCCGACAGACCGAGCATGACGATGCCGAGCTGGAACGGCAGCGCGCTCTGGGTGCCGGTGAGGCCGAGGGCTTCTTCGAGCGGGGGCTTGAACACGCTCCAGGCGTAGGCCTGGCCGATGGAGAGATGTACGGCGAGAGCGGCGGGGGGAACCAGCCAGCGGCTCCAGCCCGGGGGTGCGACCGGTGGACTCATGATCCCGAACGGTAGGGACGAAGCCGGGAGTTGAGAAGTCGGCGCGTCGACCGTATGCGGTGAGCGGTATGCAGGGCGCGACGAACGGTCGAACGCTGTCCGGAAAGCCTTGCCGAACGCCGTGCGCGAACCCTTGCTGACCCCCCATCCATACTGTAGACAATATTCAGTCGACGAGATTCGACCTGATCGGACGTTACTTCCCAGCCACCTCCGCGGTACTCCCTCGACCGAACGGAGCGTTCCGAAGTGAAAGTTGCAGTCCTCGGCGCCGGTGCGATCGGCGCCTACGTCGGAGCGGCGCTGCATCGCGCCGGCGCCGACGTGCACCTCATCGCCCGTGGACCGCATCTCGCGGCCATGAGGCGGCACGGGGTGCGGGTGCTCAGTCCGCGCGGCGACTTCACCGCCCGCGCCCACGCCACCGACGACCCGGCCGAAGTCGGCCCGGTCGACTATGTCTTCCTCGGTCTGAAGGCCAACTCGTACGCGGCGTGCGGGCCGCTCGTCGAGCCCCTTCTGCACGACGGCACGGCGGTCGTGGCCGCCCAGAACGGCATCCCCTGGTGGTACTTCCACCGGCACGGCGGCCCCCACGACGGCCACCGCGTCGAGAGCGTGGACCCCGGCGGCGCGGTCAGTGCGGTGCTCGCGCCCGAACGGGCCGTCGGCTGCGTCGTCTACGCCGCGACCGAACTCGAAGGCCCAGGAGTCGTACGGCACTTGGAAGGCACCCGGTTCTCCATCGGCGAACCCGACCGCAGCGTCTCCCGGCGCTGTCTCGCGCTCAGCGAGGCCATGGTGGCCGGCGGCCTGAAGTGCCCGGTGGAGCCCGACCTGCGCAACGACATCTGGCTCAAACTGCTCGGCAACATCTCCTTCAACCCGATCAGCGCGCTGGCCCGCGCCACCATGCGGCAGATGTGTCTGCACGGCGGCACCCGCAAGGTCATCGAGATCATGATGACCGAGACGCTCGCGGTCGCCGAGGCCCTCGGCTGCGAGGTCGGCGTCTCCATCGAGCGCCGTCTCGCGGGCGCCGAGCGGGTCGGCGACCACCGCACCTCCACGCTCCAGGACCTGGAGCGCGGCAAGCCGCTCGAACTCGACGTACTCCTCGCGGCGGTCGTCGAACTGGCGGAGATCACCGGCGTCCAGGTGCCCACCCTGCGCACCGTGCACGCCATCTCGGACCTGCTCGCGCTGAGGAGCGCCGCATGAGGAAACGGCAACCGAAGAACTACACACGGCTGACGCACCCGCTCGTACGCGACTCCCGCGACGAGCCGTTCCGGCAGGCGACCTGGGAGGAGGCGCTGACCCGCGCAGCCGAGGGCCTGGCCCGCAACCGGGGCGCCTTCGGCATGTTCTCCTGCGCCCGGGCCACGAACGAGATGAACTACGTGGCGCAGAAGTTCGCCCGGGTCGTCATGGGCACCAACAACGTCGACTCCTGCAACCGGACGTGTCACGCCCCGAGCGTCGCCGGCCTCTCCGCCGCCTTCGGATCTGGCGGCGGGACGTCGTCGTACGAGGAGATCGAGCACACCGACGTCATCGTGATGTGGGGCTCCAACGCCCGCTTCGCACACCCGATCTTCTTCCAGCACGTGCTGAAGGGGATCCGGGGCGGCGCCCGGATGTACGCCGTCGACCCGCGCCGCACCTCCACCGCCGAGTGGGCGGAGAGCTGGATGGGGCTGAACGTCGGCACCGACATCCCGATGGCGCACGCGATCGGCCGCGAGATCATCCACGCGGGCCTGGCGAACGAGGCGTTCATCGAGCGGGCGACCAGCGGCTTCGAGGAGTACAAGGCGCTGGTCGAGCCCTGGACGCTGTCGCTGGCCGAGAAGGTCACGGGCGTTCCGGCCGCCGCGATACGCGAGCTGGCGCACGCCTACGCCCGCGCCGAGCGCGCCCAGCTGTGCTGGACCCTCGGCATCACCGAGCACCACAACGGCACCGACAACGTCCGCGCGCTGATCAACCTCTCCCTGCTGACGGGGCATGTGGGCCGCTACGGCAGCGGGCTCCAGCCCTTGCGCGGGCAGAACAACGTGCAGGGCGGCGGCGACATGGGCGCGATCCCCAACCGGCTGCCGGGCTTCCAGGACATCCTCGACCCCGACACCCGGCTGAAGTTCGAGTCGGCCTGGGACACCGTCATCCAGCCGCACTACGGGCTCAACCTCACCGAGATGTTCGAGGCGATGGAGGAGGGCACGCTCAAGGCCGTGTACTGCATCGGCGAGAACCCGGCGCAGTCGGAGGCGGACAGCGAACAGGCCGTACGGCGGATGCGGCAGCTGGACTTCCTCGTCGTCCAGGACATCTTCCTGACCAGGACGGCCGAGCTGGCGGACGTCATCCTTCCGGCGACCGCCGGGTGGGCCGAGACCGACGGCACAACTACCAATAGTGAGCGGCGAGTTCAGCGCGTACGCCGGGCCGTCACCCCGCCCGGCGAGGCGCGCGAGGACATCGACATCATCTGCGAGCTGGCGGCACGGCTCGGCCACGACTGGAAGTACGCCGACGCCGAGGCCGTCTGGAACGAGCTCAGGTCGGTCTCGCCGGACCACTACGGGATGACGTACGACCGGCTGGAGGAGCACCAGGGCATCCAGTGGCCGTGCCCGAGCACCGACGAGCTCGAACCGACCTACCTCCACGGCCGGTTGTGGGAGAAGGACCCGGCCGCACGCGGCATGCCGGCGCCGTTCGGGCTCGTCCAGCACGACCCGCCGGTCGACCTCACCGACGAGGAGTACCCGATCCGGCTCACCACCGGCAGGCGGCTCGACTCCTACAACACCGGTGTGCAGAGCGGCAGTTTCGCCTCCCCGCTGCGTCGCGGCGAGTACGTCGAGCTGTGCCCGGAGGACGCCGAGCGGTACGGGGTCGTGGTCGGCGAGGAGGTCCAGGTGACCTCGCGGCGCGGCTCGGTCGTCGCGCCGGTCTGGGTCGACACCGCGCTGCGGCCCGGGCTCGCCTTCATGACCATGCACTTTCCCGACGAGGTGGACACCAACCAGCTGACGATCGAGGCGAACTGCCCGATCGCGGGCACGGCGGAGTTCAAGGCGTCGGCGATCCGGATCGAGAAGCTCCCCGTCGCGACCATCGTGAGGTGACGTAAGTGGACCTGCACTTCGGCGACAGCAAACCGACGGACGACGAACGGGCCGCCGTCGACGCCCTGCTCGGCCCGCCCGAGTCGTCCTGGGAGGGCGCCGACCGCTCCGACGCGGACCTCAGGTGGGCGCGCGGCGGCCGCGAGGCCCGGGACCGCCGCGACCTGCTGTTGCCGGGGCTGCACGCCATCAACGACCGGATCGGCTGGATCAGCGAGGGCGCCCTGGACTACCTCTGCCGACGGCTGACCGTGCCGCCGTCGGAGGCGTACGGGGTGGCCACCTTCTACGCCATGTTCTCGGTCAAGCCCCGCCCGGCGACCGTGCTCCACGTGTGCACGGACCTCGCGTGCGCGGCGGCCGGGGCGAGCGAACTGTGCGCCGGGATCGAGGCCCGGCTGGGGCTCGGGAGCGGGGTGAGCGTGGAGCGCAGCCCCTGCCTCGGACTGTGCGAACGGGCACCTGCCGCGCTCGCGATCAAGGCCGGGGACCCGGTGCGTACGGCGGTGTCGGCGCCGGCGACCGTGCACGACGCCGTCCTCGCCGCGAGCGCACCGGACTCGGCGCCGGAGGAGCCGGCGGCGGCGATGGCGGTACCCCAGGCCGGCGACCCGTCGCTGGTGCTGCTGCGCCGTGTCGGTCTCGTGGACCCATCGAGTCTCGACGACTACCGCGCCCACGGCGGCTACACCGCCCTGCGCCGGGCCTTCGAGCTCGGTCCCGCCGGAGTCATCCGCGAGGTCACCGACTCCGGCCTGGTCGGGCGCGGCGGCGCCGCCTTCCCCACCGGCCGCAAATGGCAGGCCACGGCGTCGCAGCCCGACCACCCGCACTACGTCGTCTGCAACGCCGACGAATCCGAGCCGGGCACCTTCAAGGACCGGGTGCTCATGGAGGGCGACCCGTACGCGCTGGTCGAGGCGATGACGATCGCGGCGTACGCGACCGGCGCGCACAAGGGCTACCTGTACCTGCGGGGCGAGTACCCGCGGGCACTGGGGCGGCTGGAGCACGCCCTCGCGCAGGCACGGGCGCGTGGGTTCCTCCGTGACGACATCCTCGGGCAGGGCTACGCCTTCGACATCGAGATCCGGCGAGGCGCGGGGGCGTACATCTGCGGTGAGGAGACGGCCCTGTTCAACTCCATCGAGGGCTACCGGGGCGAGCCCCGCTCGAAGCCGCCGTTCCCGGTGGAGAAGGGGCTGTTCGGCAAGCCGACAGTGGAGAACAACGTCGAGACGCTGGTCAACGTGCTGCCCATCCTGACGATGGGCGCCCCGGCGTACGCCGCGATCGGCACGGACCGGTCCACCGGGCCGAAGCTGTTCTGCGTGTCCGGGAGCGTGGAGCGGCCCGGCATCTACGAGCTGCCCTTCGGCGCGACGCTCGGTGAGCTGCTGGAGCTCGCCGGGGTCCGGGACGGGCTGCGGGCGGTGCTGCTGGGCGGTGCGGCGGGCGGCTTCGTACGGCCCGACGAACTGGACATCCCGCTCACCTTCGAAGGCACGCGGGAGGCGGGCACGACGCTCGGCTCGGGTGTGGTCATGGCCTTCGACGACACCGTTCCGCTGCCGCGGCTGCTGCTGCGGATCGCCGAGTTCTTCCGGGACGAGTCGTGCGGGCAGTGCGTGCCGTGCCGGGTCGGGACCGTACGGCAGGAGGAGGCGCTGCACCGGATCGTTCAGCGCACGGGTGCGGCGGCCGCCGATGACATCGCCCTGCTCAGGGAGGTCGGCCGCGCGATGCGGGACGCCTCGATCTGCGGTCTGGGGCAGACCGCGTGGAACGCCGTGGAATCCGCCATCGACCGTCTGGGGGCGTACGAATGACCGTGGTACCGCTGGGGATCCCGCGCCGGCTGCTGGAGTTCACCATCGACGGAGAGCCCGTGCGCACGACGGAGGGCTCGACCATCCTCGACGCCTGCCGGGCGGCCGGGAAGGACATCCCGACCCTGTGCGAGGGCGACACGCTGCGGCCCAAGAACGCCTGCCGCGTGTGCGTCGTCGAGGTCGAGGGGTCGCGGACGCTCGTCCCGTCCTGCTCGCGCAAGGCCGAGGCCGGGATGGAGGTGAAGACCGACACCGAGCGCGCCCGGCACAGCCGCAAGATCGTCCTTGAGCTGCTCGCCTCCTCGGTCGACCTGTCGACCACACCGCACGTCGCCGGGTGGATCAAGGAGTACGAGGCGAAACCGGACCGGTTCGGCCCGGACGCGGCGCGGCTCAACGAGGAGCCGAGGATCGACAACGAGCTGTACGTGCGTGACTACGACAAGTGCATCCTCTGCTACAAGTGCGTGGACGCCTGCGGTGACCAGTGGCAGAACAGCTTCGCGATCTCCGTCGCCGGACGGGGGTTCGACGCCCGGATCGCCGTGGAGCACGACGCCCCGCTGACCGACTCGGCATGCGTGTACTGCGGGAACTGCATCGAGGTGTGCCCGACCGGGGCGCTGTCCTTCAAGTCCGAGTTCGACATGCGGGCGGCGGGTACGTGGGACGAGTCGGCACAGACCGAGACCACCACCGTGTGCGCGTACTGCGGTGTGGGCTGCAACCTCACACTCCACGTGCAGGACAATGAAATCGTGAAGGTCACCTCGCCGCACGACAATCCGGTGACCCACGGCAACCTGTGCATCAAGGGCCGCTTCGGCTACCAGCACGTACAGAACCGGGACTGACGGGACTGATCGGGACATGGGACGAGTCACGGAACGACGCAAGGTGATCCGGATCCGCGACGGGGCGGTCTCCACCCGTCCGGACACGCTCGTCGCCGAGGAACCACTGGAGATCCGGCTGAACGGCAAGCCGCTCGCGATCACCATGCGCACCCCGGGCGACGACTTCGCGCTGGCCGCCGGGTTCCTGGTCAGCGAGGGCGTGCTGGGCGGGCAGGCGGACCTGCAGAACATCGTGTACTGCGCGGGCGCCACGGTGGACGGCTCCAACACGTACAACGTGGTGGACGTGAAGACCGCGCCCGGAGTGGCCATCCCCGACATCACCCTCGAACGGAACGTCTACACGACCTCGTCCTGCGGCCTGTGCGGCAAGGCGAGCCTCGACGCGGTACGGACGACGGCCCGCTGGCCGATAGCCGACACTCCCCCGGTCCGGCTCGACCCCGACCTGCTCGCGAGCCTCCCCGACCGGCTCCGCGCGGCCCAGCGGGTCTTCGACCGGACCGGGGGTCTGCACGCGGCGGCCCTGTTCACCGAGGACGGCGAACTGCTCGACATACGGGAGGACGTCGGCCGGCACAACGCGGTCGACAAACTGGTCGGCCGTGCCCTGCAGAACGGCGACCTGCCGCTGTCCCGCACCGTCCTGCTGGTCTCGGGGCGCGCCAGCTTCGAGCTCGCCCAGAAGGCCGTGATGGCGGGCATCCCCGTCCTGGCGGCCGTCTCCGCGCCCTCGTCACTCGCGGTGGACCTGGCCGCGGAGACGGGGCTGACACTGGTGGGCTTCCTGCGGGGCAGCTCCATGAACGTGTACGCGGGTGAGGACCGCATCGCCCTGCGGACCGCGGCCGCCCAGGGCTGAACCCGGTCCCCCCGCGGCACGCCGGCGGGGCCCCTGAACGGCGGGGAGCGCCCCCTGCGCCTGTAGGGGCCCCGCTGTATTGATGGCTCGGTACTCCATCCGTGATGTGACACGTGCACGGTTCTTGTGATGCGTGCGATAGCCCAACTAACGTCTGTGATGCGCACTTTGGACGTGGGATGTCCGAATGTTCAGATGCCTGGACCATTGCCAGACGATGAAGGGCGGGCCCGCACCATGCCGTCAAGAGTTCGCGCACGTCTCAGAGCCGTCCTTGTCGCGGTCGTCGCCCTCACGGCGACGGCCGCGACATTAGGTTCGGCCGAGTCCCGACCGAGCACTGCGACAACGCCGTTCGAGCAGCAGGTTCTGTTCCGGGCCGACCAGGATCCCGGGTACGCCTGCTTCCGTATTCCGGCGATCGTGAAGACCAAGGCCGGCACGCTGCTGGCGTTCGCGGAGGGGCGGGTGCTCAACTGCGGGGACGCCGCCGACATCGATCTCGTCCTCAAGCGGTCGACGGACGGTGGCCGCACCTGGGGGCCGCTCCAGGTCGTCAACGAGGGCGACGGCGACACGCACGGCAACCCGGCGCCCATCGTGGACCGGGAGACCGGGCGCGTCCTGCTGGCGGAGACGTACAACACGGGCCGTACGGACAGCGGGAGTTGCTCCGTACCGTGTGACCGCACCCCGCATCTGCAGTACAGCGACGACGACGGTCTGACGTGGTCCGAGCCGCGCGATCTGAGCGCGGAGATACTGCCCGCGGAGTGGAACTCCTGGTACGCCACCGGGCCCGTGCACGGCATCCAGCTCACCAAGGGCAGGCACGCCGGGCGGCTGGTCTTCGGTGTCAACACCGAGACCTGGGACGGCAGTCGGGTCACCGCCAACCATGCCGCCCTCATCGTCAGCGACGACGGCGGCGACAGTTGGCGGATCGGCGCCACCGACTCGTGGGCCATCTCGGCCGCCGACCGCACCTTCCGGCAGAAGCCTTCCGAGGTGACCCTGACCGAGCGGGCGGACGGCACGATCCTCATCAGCGGCCGGGAGCAGGACGGCACCGATCTCGGGCATCGCTCCCAGACGTACAGCCGGGACGGCGGCGACAGCTTCACCGGGCCGTTCCGGGACATCCCGGACCTCTACACGCCCCAGGTGCAGGGCGCCACGCTCCGTCTGGGCGATCGGCTGTTGCTGTCCGCACCCGGCGATCCCGACCGCCGGCGGACCATGATGATCCGGTCCTCCTGGAACGGCGGCACGACCTGGGACAGCGTGGACCGCGGCAGGGTCGTCACCACGGACTGGTCGGGCTACTCCGACATGGTGGGCGTCGACGCGTCCACGGTCGGCCTGCTGTACGAGGGCGGCGCCGTCGACGCGCGGGACGAGATCCGCTTCGCCCGCTTCACCGAGGACTGGCTCGGGCCGCGTCGTGGCCCCGACCCGACCACCGCCGACCTCGCCCCGGGCGCACCCCGGGCGACCGTTCTCGGGGGCGCGGGGGTGACGGACGGCGTGCTGGGCCGGGCCATGGAGTTCGACGGCGTGGACGACGCCGTACGGCTGCCGTACCGGTCCCGACTGCCGCTGGGGACGGGCGAGTTCACGGTCTCGTTGTTCTTCCGGTACTCCGCCACCTCCGGTGAGCAGCCGTTCCTGTGGATGGGCGGGATCGGCTCCACCCAGCCCCAGGTGTGGCTGCGCGGTGAGCCCGACAACGACCGGGTGCGTGCCCTGATCACCACTCGGGAGGGGTTCGGGACGGTGCGTACGTCGTCCGTCTGGGCCGGGGGTGCCCACAACGACGGCGAGTGGCATCATCTCGCGCTGCGGCGCGGGGGCGGGAAGTTGACGCTCGTCCTTGACGGCCGGGCGATCAGCACCACGGACGTGGCCGGTTCGGTCAGCCGGAACTCGCCGTTCGGCGTGCACGTCGGGCAGCGCATGGACAGCCGGGCCTTCCTCACCGGCGCGATCGACGAGGTCCGGGTGTGGAACCGGGCGCTCGGCGACAGCGAGCTCGACGCGGCGGCGCGGGCCGGCGCACGTAAGGGTTCGGCCACGTCCGACACCGTCCTGTGGCTGCCCATGGACCGGGTGGGCCGAGGCCACTAACGTCCCAGGCGTGCCCGACGACGCACGCGTACGCCAGCGCACGGGAACCGGGGTCGGCCTGCTGCTGGCCCTGGTTCTCGCGGCCGTACTGCTCACCGCCCTCCCGGACGACGGCGAACGGGAGGGCGGTGCCGCGTGCCGGCCACACTCGGTGGCGTCCTGGTCGGCGAACGGCGACCTGACGGGTGAGTTCGCCCGGTACGGCGACGACCCGTCCCGTACCGACGACTGGACCGGCGGCGACGGCACGCACTCGGTGCGGCTGCCGGACGGCCGGCTGCTGTGGCTGTTCTCGGACACCTACCTCGGCCAGGTGTACGCCCCGCCCAACCCCTACGGCGAGTCCTCGACCTGGCGGGACACGACCGCTCCCCTGGTGCGCAACTCGGCGGTCGTCATGCGCGAGGGACGCCTGGAGCGCACGCTCGCCGCTCCCCTGTTCCCCGACCCCGCTCCGAACCAGTGGCGCTGGCCGGTCGCCGCGCGTGTCGAGCCCCGCTCCCCCGGCTCGGACGAGCGGGTCGTACGGGTGCTGCTGTGGGTGCGTACGGCCGGGCAGGCCCCGTGGATCTACGGGGTGCCCACCGCCACCGAGGTCGCCACGCTCTCGCTGCCCGATCTGCGGGTGGAGTCGGTCGTCAAGGTGCTCGACCAGCAGCTGGTGCCGGATCCGTCGCGGCGGGTGCTGTTCGGGACGACGTTGGTGGAGGAGGACGGCTGGACGTACGTCTTCGGGGGCGACGACGGTCAGGCGGCGTCCCGGCCGGTCTCGCAGGCGTACGTCGCGCGTGTGCCGGAGGGCAGGCTCGCCGAGCCGGGGGCCTGGCGGTACTGGAACGGCTCGGAGTGGGCGGGGCCGGGTGCCGAGCCGCGTGCGGTGCTCGGGGACGGGCGGCGCAAGGGGGTGGGC
>NZ_JAKEIP010000031.1 GCF_021474425.1 Streptomyces muensis
CCTCCACCACACCCGGCAGGCACCCCGCCGTCACCTCCGGCCCGCCCACCGGCAACCTCCGCGCCCGTCTCACCTCCTTCGTCGGCCGTGAAGCCGACATCGAGGCCATCCGCGGTGATCTCGCCACCGCCCGGCTCGTCACCCTGCTCGGCCCCGGCGGCGCCGGGAAGACACGGCTGTCGCAGGAGGCCGCCGAGAGCGTGCGGGACGGGGCGCCGGACGGGGTGTGGCTGGCCGAACTCGCGCCGGTCGACGTCCCCGACGGGGTGCCGGAGGCCGTCCTCACCGCCGTCGGCGCTCGCGAGACCGTGCTGTACGGCGCCGGCGCCGAGGCCATGCGCGCCGGATCGGAGCGGCACGACGACCCCGTCGAGCGGCTCGCCGAGCACTTCGGCAAGCGCCGGATCCTGCTGATCCTCGACAACTGCGAGCATGTCGTCGAGGCCGCCGCCCGCCTGGTGGCGGAGCTGCTGGAACGCTGCCCGGAGCTGACGGTGCTGGCCACCAGCCGCGAACCCCTCGGCGTACCGGGGGAGTTGCTGCGGCCCGTCGAGCCGCTGCCCGAGCCCGTGGCGCTGCGACTGCTCGCCGACCGGGGCGCGGCCGCCCGGCCCGGCTTCCGCGTCGACGCCGACGACCGGACCGCGGCGGCCTGCGTCGAGATCTGCCGCCGCCTCGACGGCCTCCCGCTCGCCATCGAGCTCGCCGCCGCCCGGCTGCGCATGCTGACGGCACGCCAGATCGCCGACCGGCTCGACGACCGCTTCCGT
The DNA here is from genome assembly GCF_021474425.1 of Streptomyces muensis. Lineage (GTDB taxonomy): Bacteria > Actinomycetota > Actinomycetes > Streptomycetales > Streptomycetaceae > Streptomyces > Streptomyces muensis. The sequence goes on from NZ_JAKEIP010000031.1 coordinate 771, forward strand.
CTCCTGACCTCCGGCAGCCGAACCGTCCGGCCCCGCCAGCAGACCCTCCGGGCGGTCGTCGACTGGTCCTGGGAGCTGCTGAACGAGGACGAACGCGAGGTGCTGCGGCGGCTGTCCGTCTTCGCGGGCGGCTGTGACCTCACGGCGGCCGAGGCCGTCTGCGGACCCGCCGCCCTCGACACGCTCGGCTCCCTCGTCGACAAGTCCCTGGTGGTGGCCGCCCCTTCGGCGGACGGCGCGATGCGCTACCGGCTGCTGGAGACCGTCGCCGAGTACGCCGGCGAGCGCCTCGACGAGACCGGACGGCGGCCCGAGGCCGAGCGCGCCCATCTGACGTACTACCGCGAACTCGCCCGCGCCACCGACCCGTTGCTGCGCGGCCCCGGCCAGCTCGCCGCCATCGGGCGCCTGGAGCGCGAGTACGAGAACCTGCGGGTCGCCCTGCGCCATGCCGTCGCCGACCGGGACGAGCAGGAGGCGCTGTGCCTGGTCCTGTCGCTGTCCTGGTACTGGCAGATGCGCGATCTGCGGATCGAGGCGCGCAACTGGTCCCGTGAGGTGCACGCCCTCGGCCCGGACCCGTTCACCGAGCCGGTCCGCCCCGCGCGGCCGGTGCGGGAGCGGTGCACGGACACCCCGCCGCCGTGGACCGGAGAGGCCCTCGCGGAGGCCCGGCGCGGAGTCCATCTCGTCCACCTGGCCTGCATGGACACCGAACTGGACGCCTGGCAGACCCCCGAGGCGCAGGCCAAGCTGCGTACCATCGCCGCCACCTACGAGCCGGGCATGCCGCAGACCTGCCGGCTCCCCGGCTCGCTGTGGTTCTTCGCCGTCATGCTGACCGGCGACATGGAGCGGCTGCGGACCGTCGTCGACGCCACCGTCCGTACGTCCCGCGAGACGCCCGGGTACGACTGGGAGCTCGCCGCGAGCCTGCACGCGCGTGCCAACCTGCTCGCCAACCGCAGCGACTGGGCGGGCGACGCCACCCGCGACGCCGACGAGGCACTGGAGATCTACGAGCGCCTCGGCGACCTGTGGGGCACCGCCGAGGCCCTCGCCGCACGCGCCGAGGCATGCGAACGCAGAGGCGAGTGGGAGTCCGCCGCCGCCGACTACGAGGCGGCCGTCGAGCGCGCCGGACGGCTCGGCGCCCGAGCCCAGATCTCGGTCCTCAACGCCCGTCTCGGCAACGCGCTGATGGAGGCCGGCGCGACCGGGCGCGGCGAACGCCTGCTGCGCGAGGTGATCGCCTGCCGGGACGGCGCGCGCACCGAGGCGATGCCGGCCGCCCGGATGTTCCTCGCCGGCCACCTCGGCATGACCGGCCGCATCTCCGAGGCGCGGGAGCAGTTGCGGCTGCTGCGCGAACAGTTCTCCGTCGCCAGCTTCGTCATCTTCGACGCCTTCATCCTCGGCTCGGAGGCCTGGCTGGAAGCCGTCGACGCGTGCTACGAGGAGTGCCTGGTCAAGGTCCGCCGGGCCCTGGAACAGGCCGGGACCCCGCTGTCCCTGGCCATCGCGCCCAGCATGCGCACCCTGTTCCTGTACATCGCCGCCCTCGCCCTCGCCGCCCTCGACGACGGCAGGCGTGCCCGCGTGGGCGCCCTGTGCGTCGGTGCCGGCGACGGGGTGCTGCCGTCCGCCCATGTCGCGACGCGCGTCGAACGCGAGACGCGCGAGCGGGCCACGCGCGGGCTGCGCGCCGTACTGGGCGACGCGGCCTACGAGTCGGCGTACGCCGAGGGCGCCGGCCTCTCCCCCGAGGAGGCCGCCGCCCTCGTCTGACGCGCACCGACTGCCCGGCCGCGTCAGCTCTTCGTACGGAACTTGTGGATGGCGACCGGCGCCATGACCGCCGTGATGGCCACCGACCAGCCGAGCGTCACCCACAGGTCGTGCGCGACCGGGCCGCCCACCATCAGGCCGCGCGCGGCGTCCGCGAGCGTGGACAGCGGGTTGTAGTCGGTGAAGGCCTGCAGCCAGCCCGGCATCGACGTCGTCGGCGCGAAGATCGACGAGCCGAACTGGAGCGGGAACAGCACCAGGAAGCCCATCGCCTGCACGGACTGCGCGTTCTTCATGATCACGCCCAGGGTGAGGAACACCCACATGATCGACGACGCGAACGCCGTGGACAGGGCCACCGTCGCGAAGAGACCGGGCCAGTTGGTGATGTCGAACCCGACCAGGACGGAGACGATCATCAGCACGGTGGTCGCGAACAGCATCCGCAGCAGCTCCACCGAGATCTTCGCGAACAGCACCGAACCGCGCCCGATCGGCAGCGACCGGAAGCGGTCCATGACCCCGGAGTTGAAGTCCTGGCTGAACCCGGTGCCGACGCCCTGCGACAGCGTCATGCTCATCATCGCGATCATGCCGGGGATCACGTACTGCACATACTGGTCCTGACCGCCGCCGAGCGCCTGCCCGATCGAACCGCCGAACACGAACACGAACAGCAGCGTGAAGATGACCGGCATCAGCAGCGCGTCGGCCATCGACTCCGGGTCCTGCCGGATCCACAGCAGATTGCGGCGGACGAGGGCGCCGGTGTGCCGGAGGTGCGCGCGCAGCGAGATGCGGGCGTCGTCGGTGGGTACGGCGGTGGTGGTGGCGCTCATACGGCGACCTCCTCGCGGGCGTCGGTGGGCGCGGGGTCCCGCGGGGCACTGGCGCGGTGGCCGGTGAGCGACAGGAACACCTCGTCCAGGCTGGGCAGTTCGGTGGTGATGGAGGCGAGCGTGACGCCCTGCGCGGTGACCGCGCCGACGATGGCGGTGAGCTGCTCGTCGCTGAGCACCGGGACGAGCAGGGTGCCGGTCTCGGTGTCCACGGTGGTCGTCGCCAGGCCGGTGATGCCGAGGTCGTCGAGGTAGCCGGCGAGGGGCCGCAGCTGCAGGGCGTCGGCCGGCCGGATCCGCAGGGTGCGCCCGCCGACCTTGGCCTTGAGCTCCTCGATGCCGCCGCCCGCGATGACCTTGCCCCGGTCGACGACGGTCAGCTCGGACGCCAGCTGCTCGGCCTCCTCCATGTACTGCGTGGTCAGCAGCACGGTCACGCCGTCCCCGACCATGGTCTTGACCTCGTCCCACACCTCGTTGCGGGTACGCGGGTCCAGACCGGTCGTCGGCTCGTCCAGGAAGAGGACGGCCGGCCGCCCGATCATGGAGGCCGCCAGGTCGAGCCGCCGCCGCATGCCACCGGAGTAGGTGGAGGCGGGCCGCCTGGCCGCCTCGGTCAGCGAGAACCGCTCCAGCAGCTCATCGGCACGCGCGCGTGCGTCCTTCTGCGGCAGATCGAGCAGCCGCCCGATCAGATACAGGTTCTCCCACCCCGGCAGCTTCTCGTCCACGGAGGCGTACTGCCCGGTCAGCCCGATCACCCGCCGCAACTGCCGAGGCTGCCGCACGACGTCGTATCCGGCGACGACGGCCTCCCCGGAGTCCGGCGCCAGCAGCGTGGACAGGATCCGCACCAGGGTGGTCTTCCCGGCCCCGTTCGGCCCGAGCACCCCCATCACGGTGCCCTCCCGCACCTCCAGATCCACCCCGTCCAGCGCCTTGGTCTCGCCGTAGTGCTTGACCAACCCCCGCACCGAGACAGCCGTACTCACACCGCCCGGCTTCTTGTCGATTCGCGTCATGCCCCCGACGGTGCCACCCCCCACCGACAAACCACCGACACCTCACCGACACGACCGACGAGGGGCCTGACAGCAGCGCCCCCAAGGGGCCCTTGGGCCCCCAGGGGCGCGGGGAACTGCGCGACCAGCCACGATGACGCGGCAGCCGACAGACCACATACCGCGGCAAATCCGTAGTCGAGCCCTTGCCGGAAGACGTCAGTATCGAACCGCTTCGGCCCGCTCCGGAACATGTCCAGCGACCACACGCTCCCGCCCGCCCCGTGGAGCGACCCGGTGCCGGTCCACCGCATAAGCCACCCCGGCGACGCCCAGGCCCAGCACGGCCAGCGCGGAGCCCACGAGCGCCGGAGAAGTCACACCGAACCCCGCCGCGAGGGCAAGCCCTCCGACCCAGGCGCCGCCGGCGTTCGCGAGGTTGAAGGCGGCCTGGTTGGCGGAGGAGGCCAGGGACGGGGCCGAGGATGCCTTCTCCATCACCATCAGGTTGAGCGGGGAGCCGGTCACGAAGGCCGCCACGCCGAGCAGCGTCACCGCCAGGGCGGCGCTCCACGCCGTGGACATCAGCAGCGGGAACAGGGCCAGCACCGCGGCCAGCGAGAGCAGCCCCCCGAACAGAGTCCGCCGCATCGAGTGGTCCGCCAGGCGTCCGCCCAGCAGGTTGCCGACGGTCGCGCCCACGCCGAACAGCGCCAGCAGCAGCGTCACGCTGGCGTCGGCGTACCCGGCGGCGTCGGTCAGCATCGGCGTGATGTAGCTGTACGCGGCGAAGAGCGCGCCGAAGCCCGCGACGGTCGTGCCGAGCGCCAGCCACACCGGCAGGGAGCGCAGGGCGGCCAGCTCGCCGCGCAGGCCGGCCGGCGGGGTGGCGGCGTGTGCCTCGCCGCGCGGGATGAGCAGCGCCAGCGCCGCCATCGCGGCCAGGCCGATCGTGCTCACGCCGAGGAAGGTCGCCCGCCACCCCAGGTGCTGCCCCATGAGCGTGGCCACCGGCACGCCCGCGACGTTGGCCATCGTCAGGCCCAGGAACATCAGCGACACGGAGCGGGCCTTGCGCTCCGGCGCGACCATGCTCGTCGCCACGACCGCGCCGACGCCGAAGAAGGCACCGTGCGGCAGACCGCTCAGGAAGCGGGCGGCCATCAGCCAGTCGTAGGTCGGGGCGAAGGCCGACAGGGCGTTGCCCGCGACGAACAGGGCCATGAGGCCGATGAGGACGGTCCGGCGCGGCATACGGGCCGTGACCGCCGCCAGCAGCGGGGCGCCGATGACGACGCCGAGCGCGTACGCCGACACCAGGTGCCCGGCGGTGGGGATCGAGATGTCCAGGTCGTTCGCGACTTCGGGCAGGAGGCCCATCATCACGAACTCGGTCGTACCTATGCCGAAGGCGCCGACGGCCAGGGCGAGCAGGGCCAGGGGCATGAAAAGAGCCTGTGCCTTTCAGGGGGTCGAGAGCGTGGTTCCGTACCTTGTATGTTCAGTTACGGAACAAAGCCTCTCAGGCCCAGTATTCCGGCAGCTGACGATCAGGTTGCCGAGACCTGTCCGCGCCCGGCCGATCAGCCGCTGACCTCAGGCTGACCAGGGGTTTTCCATCGCGCCTCAGGACGCGGATGTGTCGACCTTCACACGCGCCGCCACCGGCAGATGATCGCTCCCGGTCTCCGGCAGCGTCCACGAGCTCATCGGCTCGACACCCTTCACCATGATCTGGTCGATCCGCGCCATCGGGAACGACGCCGGCCAGCTGAACCCCATCCCGCTGCCCGAGGCACCCTGCGTGGAGCGCATCTGGGCGGTGACGGCCCGCAGCGCGCGGTCGTTCATCGTGCCGTTCAGATCGCCCAGCAGAACGACCCGCTGCACCGGCTCGTCGGCGATGGCCTCACCCAGCGCGTTCGCGCTCTTGTCACGCTGCCGGGCCGTGAACCCGGCCTCCACCTTCACCCGCACCGACGGCAGGTGCGCGACGTACACCGCGACCTGCCCGGCCGGCGTGGCCACCGCGGCCCGCATCGCCCGGGTCCAGCCCAGCTTGATGTCGACCGGCTTGACGCCGCTCAGCGGGTACTTGCTCCACAGCCCGACGGTGCCCTGCACCGTGTGGTACTTGTACGTCCCCGCCAGCGCCTTCTCGTACGTCGGGACCGCCGCCGTCGTCAGCTCCTCCAGGGCCACGACGTCCGCGCCGGACGCGGCCACGTCCCGGGCGGTACCGGCCGGATCGGCGTTGTCCGCGTTGACGTTGTGCGTGGCCACCGTGAGGTCGCCGCCCGAGCCGGTCTTGTCGCTGAGCTGGCCGCCGAAGAGGTTCAGCCAGACGATCGCCGGGAGCAGCACGGCGATCAGCGCGGTCGCGGACCTGCGCACCAGGGCCAGCACGAGCAGCACCGGGACACACAGACCCAGCCACGGCAGAAACGTCTCGGTCAGGCTGCCGAGGTTGCCGATCGCGTTCGGGATCCTCGCGTGCAGCCCCATCACCAGGGCGAGGATCACCGCGAGAGCGGCCAGCACGATCCCGCGACGCCAGATGCGCGGATCACCGCGCCAGCCCGCCGCCAGGCCCTTCAGGCGGTTCGTCAGGCGCCGAAGCCCAGATTCCCGGCGCTCGGGCCCCGAGCCGCCGTTGTCCGTCTCCGTCACGTACGCCTGCTGCGCCATACCGTCGCCTCACTACCTGCCGTGCACACCGTCGTCCCCCCGCGCCCACAGAAACCCTAGGGGATGATCGGCTCCGTTCATGCCGTACTCATGACGGCCGTACGGGGGCGAGGACGTACAAGTCGCCTTCGGGAGTTCCGGTTGCGGCGGGGGAAAGCGCGCTCTGTGACGAAACGCGCACATGCGAGCTACGGGGTGTGCGAACTGACGGGACGTAGACCTTCGAGCAGCGCGTCGACCATCTGCTCCGCGAGCCCTTCCGGAAGTTCGGCGTCCGGTCGCATCACGGCACGCACCAGCATCGGACCGAAGATCATGTCGTTCAGCACGTCGACGTCGAGGTCCGTGCGCAACTCGCCGTTGGCCTGCCCGCGGAGCAGGATCGCGTACTGCTTGCGGCGGCGCGGCTCGACGACGATGGCGTGATAGGCGTCCCAGATCTTCGGCGTGCTCTTCATCTGGGCGATGACGTTGTGCAGGAGCACCGAGGAACGGGTCATCAGGCCGCGTTGGCGCAACTGCTCCAGCAGCGCCACCAGGTCGTCGCGCATGGAGGTGCCGGGCAGTTCGGGGTCCGGGGGTTCGGCGGCGCGCACGACGTCGACGAAGAGCTCCTCCTTGCCGCGCCAGCGACGGTAGATGGTGGCCTTGCCGACACCCGCGGTCCGGGCGATGCGCTCGATGGACAGCTCCGCGAGCGGCACGCCGTCCTCCAGCAGCTTCAGGATGCCCTCCATGATGGCCCGTTCCACGGCCTCGCTGCGGGGGCGGCCCCTGACCGGGCCGTCGTGCCGGGGGTGGCTGTCGGCGAGGCTCACTTGGTCTCGGTCCTTTCCGTGGGCTGTGCTGATTCTCCCCCCGGTTCTCCTGCAGGTACGACAAGTCCCGCACGCGGCGCCGGCAGGCGCCGCCGCTCCCTGCTATTCGGTGGACACCAACTCCCGCTTGTCCTCGTCCTCCTGAGGCGCCGCCGGCCGCCCCGGCAGGAACAGCGCCACGACCACCGCGCCCAGCACCGCGACACCCGCGCCCCACAGCGCCGTGACATGCATGGAGTGCAGGAACGCGTCGTGGGCCGCGCCGACGAGGGACTCGCCCTTCGGGCCGAGCCGGTCCGCGAAGCCGAGCGTGGCCTCGATGGACTCGCCCGCGGTGTGCCGTACGCCCTCCGGCAGCACCGTGAGCCGGTCCTCGATGCCGCCGCGGTAGGCCGTGGACATGACCGAGCCGAGTACGGCGATGCCGAGCGCGCCGCCGACCTGGCGGAAGGTGTTGCTCAGGGCGGAGGCGGAACCGGCCTTCTCGCGGGGCAGGGCCTGCATGATGACGACGCTGAGCGGGGTCATGATGTGCGCCATCGCGGCGCCCATCAGGAAGAAGACGACCTCCAGCAGCCAGATCGGGGTGTCCGCCTCGAACATGGCGAACGCGGCCAGGGTCAGCGCGATCAGCAGCATGGCGCCGGTGGTCGTGGCCCGGTTGCCGAACCGGTCGACGACGAGCCGGGCGCGCGGCGCGAAGATCATCTGGGCGGCGGCGAGCGGCAGCATCAGCAGGCCGGTCTCCAGCGGGGAGTAGCCGCGCACGCTCTGGGTGTAGAAGACCGAGAAGAAGGTCACGCCCATCAGGGCGAAGAAGACCAGCGCGATGACGCCGATCGCGGCTGAGAAGACCTTGTTCCTGAAGTACGTGACGTCGATGGACGGATGGTCGCTGCGCTTCTCGAACACGACGAAGGCGACGAGGACGGCGAGCCCGGCGGCGATGGTCGCCAGCACCGTCGTGTCCGTGAAGTCGGCGAGCTGGCCGCCCTTGATGATGCCGTACACGAGCAGGACGAGCCCGACGACGGAGAGCACGACGCCGATCGGGTCGATCCGCCCCGGGTTCGGATCACGCGAGTCCGGGACCAGCCACAGCATCAGCGCGAGCGCGAGCAGCACGATCGGCACGTTGATGAGGAAGACCGACCCCCACCAGAAGTGATCGAGGAGGAGGCCGCCGGTGATCGGCCCGATGGCGATGGCGAGCCCGACGCCGCCCGCCCATATCCCGATGGCCTTGGGCTGCTCGTCGCGCTCGAAGACGTTCATCAGGACGGCGAGGGTGGCCGGCATGACGAAGGCGGCGCCGAGGCCCATCACCGCGCGGAAGGCGATCAGCTCGCCGGGTGAGCCGGAGAACGCGGCCAGCGCCGAGCCGATGCCGAACACGGCGAGCCCGCCCAGCAGGACCTTCTTCCTGCCGAGCCGGTCACCCAGGATGCCCGCGCTGAACAGCAGGCCGGCGAAGACGAGCGTGTAGGCGTTGATCGCCCACTCCAGCTCGCTCTGGGTGGCGCCCAGGCCGGTCGGGGCGGGGGTCGAGATGGTCTTGATGGCGACGTTGAGGATCGAGTTGTCGAGGACGACGATCAGCAGGCTCAGCATCAGCACGCCGAGGATCGCCCAGCGGCGCCGGTGCACGGCTTCCGGTATGCGGGGGGCTGTGGCGGCGGGAGAAGTCATGCTGTCGAACGTACCTGATTTACGATACGGAACCGTCTCGTATCTTAATTTCTTACCGAGAACTTACGTGCGGCGGCCACACGGCGGAAGCCACGCGGCGGAAGTCACGCGGGGTGGCCTAGCCCTCCCTGGCACGAAGTGCCACCATGGAGGGGAGTCCGGGGACGCCGTCAGGGCGCCTCGAGATGACGTGAAGGAGCCGTTGCAATGACGCAGCTTTCGGCTGCCCAGACGCCTCAGGCGAAGACCTCCGACGGCAGCAAGGCGCTGTACGGGGGGAAGGGCACCCGCCGCATCACCGTCCGCGACATCGCGCTCGCCAAGGAGCGGGGCGAGAAGTGGCCCATGCTCACCGCCTACGACGCGATGACCGCGTCCGTCTTCGACGAGGCCGGCATCCCGGTCATGCTCGTCGGCGACTCGGCGGGCAACTGTCACCTCGGGTACGAGACCACCGTGCCCGTCACGCTCGATGAGATGACCATGCTGTCGGCCGCTGTCGTACGGGGCACCTCGCGCGCCCTGATCGTCGGCGACCTGCCCTTCGGTTCGTACCAGGAGGGCCCGGTGCAGGCGCTGCGCTCGGCGACCCGGCTGGTCAAGGAGGCGGGCGTCGGCGCCGTGAAGCTGGAGGGCGGTGAGCGCTCGCACGCCCAGATCCGGCTCCTCGTCGAGTCCGGCATCCCGGTCATGGCCCACATCGGCCTGACCCCGCAGTCCGTCAACGCCATGGGCTACCGCGTCCAGGGCCGCGGCGAGGAGGCGGCCCAGCAACTGCTGCGCGACGCGAAGTCCGTCCAGGACGCCGGCGCGTTCGCGGTCGTCCTCGAACTGGTCCCGGCCGAGCTCGCCGCCGAGGTGACGCGCGTCCTCCACATCCCGACGGTCGGCATCGGCGCCGGTGCCGAGACCGACGCCCAGGTCCTGGTCTGGACGGACATGCTGGGCCTGACCGGCGGCCGCGTACCCAAGTTCGTCAAGCAGTACGCCAACCTCCGCGAGGTCATGGGCAACGCGGCGAAGGCGTTCGCGGAGGACGTGGTCGGCGGAACGTTCCCGCTGGAGGAGCACTCCGTCCACTGAGCCCCGCCGGGCCTACCCGGGGTCACCCGGGTCTCACTGAACCACTGCGGCACCACCACGACAGCCCGCCGATCTTCCCCCGTCGGCGGGCTGTCCCTTTGGCGGTCGGAGACGCTCAGCGACGGCGATACGACTCCACATAGCCGGCGGCGGGCGTACCCACACCCGTCACGTCGTCATAGCCCTTCACGGCGCTCAGCGAGCTGTCCTTGCCGAGGGAGCGTACGGACGTGGTCAGACCGTCCGTCGCGTCATAGCCGTTGACGAAGTCGACGCGCGCCACCGCGAGCCCGGCCCCGGTCGGGTCGTCCGTGACGTCGTGGTACGCCTTGGACCCGTACCGCGCGTAGATCGACGGGTTGGCGAAGCCGATCGGCTTCCCGCCGCGGGCCTCCTGCGCGAGGGCCTGGACGGCCGCGATGACCGGCGCCGCGAGCGAGGTGCCGCCGAGGCGGTACTCGTCGTAGGCCTGCGTCCTCCCGTCCGGCATGGTCTGCGTCTGCCCCACCAGGAACCCGGTGTTCGGGTCGGCGATGGCCGCGATGTCCGGGACGACACGGTTGCCGTCGGCACCGTTGGCCTTGGCCAGCGCGTCCGGCACGACGCCCTTCTGCCAGTACGGCTCGGCGACGGTCCTGCTGGTGCCGCCGCCCGCACCCGAGGTGAACGCGCCCGGGAAGCCGGTCCAGCTCTTGCCGTCGGCCGACAGCTCCGCCTTCTCGGTGCCCCAGCCGGTCTCCCACAGGTACGTGTCGCCCTTGCCGACCGCCAGCGAGGTGCCGCCGACCGCCGTCACCCACGCCGAACTCGCCGGGATGTCGACCTGTTTGGTGCCGCTGCTCGCGACCTCGTCGCCGTCGTCGCCGGAGGAGTAGTAGAAGCCGATGCCCTCGACCGCGCCGAACTGGAAGACCTGGTCGTATGCGGCCGCGAGGTCCGGCGTCTGGGCGTCCTCGGTCTCGCCCCAGGAGTTGGAGACGATGTCGGCCAGGTGGTGGTCGACGATCTTGCCGAGCGAGTCGAGCAGGTCCTGGTCGGTGCAGGACGCGGCGCCGACGTAGGTGATCTGCGCGGCGGGCGCGACCGCGTGCACGGACTCCACGTCGAGGGTCTCCTCGCCGTACCAGCCGGCCGCGCCGCAGTCCTTGGTGTCGGTGTACTTCGCGGGCAGGACCTGGCGCAGCTGACCGGCGGTGTAGGCCGCGTCGCCGTGGCGCTTGGCGTAGGTGGCCGCGTCGTAGGCGATGGTCGGGGAGGCGTACGCGTCGGTGATGGCGATGCGCACCCCCTTGCCGGTCCGCCCGCCCGCGCCGTACGCGGCGCGCAACTGCTTGCCGGTGTAGCCCTTCACGGCGTACGGGATCTTCGTGCCGTACGCGTCCGGCAGCGAGCTCGCCACGTTCGAGCCGTGGTACGTCGAGAACGGCCCGGCGTTGCGGAACACGGTCTCCGGCGGCGGCAGTTGGTCCTTGTGGCTCGCCAGGTGCGGGGCGTTGTCAAGGCCGGTGACGGTCAGGACCGCGTCCTTCAGCTCCTCCGGCACCGAGACGGCGGCAGCGGGAGCGTGGTAAGTCCGGGCACCCTTGGCGTAGTTGTGCAGCTGGGTGCCGAAGGCCTTCTCCGCGGCGGCCACATCGCCGGAGACGGCGACATAGTGCTGCGTGACGCCCGTGACCTTCAGCCCGGCCGAGGTCAACCACCGCTTGACGGCGGCGACCTGGGCCTTGGTCGCGCCGAAGCGGGCCCGGGCCTGGTCGGCCGACAGGTACTTGCCGTACGACGCCGAGCGCGGGTCCGACACGGCCTTCGCGTACGCGGCGAGGCCGGTCGCGTCCCGGCCCGCGAGGTAGACGCGTACGGCGACCCGGGCGCCGTCCGAGGTCGCGCCCCTGTCCGCCCTGGCCGTGGCCCACGCGGGCTTGGTCCCGGCGAGCCGGTCACGCCCCGGGTTGTCCGCGGCGTGCGCCGCCGGTATGCCGAGCGCCAGCGCGCCGGTGAGCAGAGGCAGTGTCGCCGCCAGGCTCACGGAGGTGCGCAGCGCGGCACGTCGAGATCTCATGGAACCCCCTGTGCGATTCGTGTGCGAGTGGATCACCCGACGGTGGCCACTCAATCGCCGAACCGTTCACGCCAGGGGAATGCCCGGACCAAGAAGGTCCCAACTAACCTAATGACAACGCCATTTCACAGCCGTACGGCCGTACGCGCTACGACTGCGGCTTCGCGCCCCGCTTCTTCAGCAGGTCCGCCATCAGGTCGATCTCCGACTGCTGCGCCTCCACCATGCCCTGCGCGAGCCGCTTCTCCACCTCGACGTCGCACTTGTCGACACAGCCCTCGGCCATGTGGACGCCGCCCTTGTGATGGGCCGTCATCAACTGGAGGTAGAAGACCTCGGCCTGTCTGCCGCTGAGGCCCTCGAGCTTCTTCATCTCCGCGTCCGTCGCCATGCCCGGCATCAGCGAGCCGTCCCCGGCCGAGGGCATGTCGCCCATGCCCATCCAGGTCATCGGCGGCTTCGCCGACACCTTCGGCAGCCCCCACAGATCCAGCCAGCCCAGCAGCATGCCGCGCTGGTTGGCCTGCGTCTGCGCGATGTCGTACGCCAGCAGCCGCACCTCCTTGTCGTCCGTGCGGTCCCGCACGATGTACGACATCTCCACGGCCTGCTGATGGTGCACCGCCATGTCCCGCGCGAACCCGGCGTCCGCCGAGTCCGCGCCCGGCGTGTCGCTCGAACCGCCGTCCTCGGCGACGGCGTAGGTGAGCGCGCCTACCGCGACGAGCACGGCCGCCGCGGTCCCGGCGATCCAGCCGACGTGCTTCCTCACTCCGACAGACCACCCGTGCACGCCGCGCCCGGCTCGGGCGTCTGCTTGCCCTGGACGTACGTCTCGAAGAACTTGCCGACGTTCGGGTCGTCCGCGCCCGTCACCGTGCGCTGGTGCCCCCACGCGGTGAGCATGATCGGGTCCTTCTGCTTCTCGTCCGGGCTCATCAGCGTGTACGGCGTCTTCTTCACCTTCGCCGCCAGCGCCTCGACGTCGCTCTTGGACGCCTTGGACGTGTACGTCACCCAGACGGCGCCGTGCTCCAGCGAGTGCACGGCGTGCTCGTTCTTCAGCTCCTTGGTGTAGACGTCGCCGTTGCAGTTCATCCACACCTGGTTGTGGTCACCGCCCACCGGGGGCTCCGAGGGGTACTTCACGCTCTTGGCGACATGGGTGCGCCCGAGCTTCCCCTCCCAGGTCCGCACGCCGTCCTTGCCGGTGACGAACTTGCCGGTGGTCTGCGAGTCGACCGCCTCGGCTCCGTTGTCGGACTGCGACCGGATGAGCACGACACCGCCGACGACGAGACCGGCGACGATCACCGTGCTGGTCACGATCGTGAGGATGCGGTTGCGACGCTCACGAGCACGCTCGGCACGCCGCATCTCTTCTATCCGCGCCTTGCGCGAAGCATTGCTCTGGTTCTTGGCGGAGCCCATGAGGCGTTGTCCTTCTGGCGAAAGGGACGGTCGGGTCCGCTGATCGTAAGGGGGAAGGTGGGACGTCTCGTAGGGCGGGCGCCGGAAAGGCCGGGGGAATGGCCGGGGAAAGGCCGGATCGCTCCGATCCGGCCAATATTTTGAATCGTGGATGCGCATTATCTACGCTGCGGAACATGCGGCTGTTGCGCTCCACCGACCTGGCACTGCGCCTTCTGATGCGGCTCGCCGTCCTGGGGGACGCCACCCCGACGACCCGCGAGGTCGCGGCCGACATGGAGGTGCCGTACACGCACGCCGCCAAGGTCGTCGCCGAGTTGCAGCACATGGGCCTGGTGGCCGCACGCCGGGGGCGCGGCGGCGGGCTCTCGCTCAGCGACCGGGGCCGTACCGCGTCGGTCGGCGCGATCGTGCGGGCCTTCGAGGGCGACGGCGACGTAGTCGAGTGCGAGGGCGACAACCCCTGCCCGCTGCACTCCGACTGCCGGCTGCGCGGTGCGCTGCGGCGGGCCCAGGAGGCCTTCTACGCCTCGCTGGACCCGCTGACGGTCACCGACGTGACCGCGGACCCCACCGGCCCGCTGCTGCTGCAGATCGGCCGGACCCCCTGAGACCCGGCTCGCCCCGGCTCAGCCCGCCTGCGCCAGCCAGAGGTCGGGCCCGAACACCTCGTAGCGGATGTCGGCCGGCGCCACCCCTTTCCCGATCAGCTGCGCCCGCACCGCCCGCATGAAGGGCAGCGGCCCGCACAGGTACGCGCGCGTACCCTCCGCCACGGCGACGTCGGCGAGGTCGACCAGACCGCTGCGGTGGGACGCCTCGGCGGCATCGGCGTCCGCCTCGTAGAAGAAGTGGACGGACGCGTCCGCCAGCTTCTCCGCGTACGCCTCGTGATCGGCGCGCAGGGCGTGCCCGGCGGGCGAGCGGTCGCCGTGCACGACGAGCACCGGTCCTTCGTGCCCGGTGTCCACGAGGTGCCCCAGCATGGCGACGATCGGCGTCACGCCGATGCCTGCCGAGGCGAGGAGCAGCGGGGTGTCGGCGGCCGTGTCGCCGAGCACGAGATCGCCGGACGGCGCCGACAGGCTCAGCCGGTCGCCGACGCGCACGCGCGCGTGCAGATGGTTCGAGACCTCGCCCTCGGGTGCCGTGCCGCCGCCCGGCACCCGCTTCACGCTGATCTGGCGTACGGGTGAGCCAGGGGCGGCGGAGAGGCTGTACTGGCGTATCTGCCGGGCCCCGTCCGGGAGCTCGACCTGGACGGAGACGTACTGCCCGGCCCGGAAGCCCGGCGCCGGGCGGCCATCGGCCGGACGCAGCCGGAAGGTGGCGACCTCGGCGGTCTCCTCGACCCGCCCGACGACCTCCCACTCCCGCCACCGCCGGCCGCCCCGCTCCTCGTCGAGCCGCTTCTCGATCGCGACCAGCGCGTTCGCCATCAGCCAGTAGACCTCGTCCCAGGCGGCCGCGACCTCGGGTGTGACGGCCTCGCCGAGCACCTCGACGATGGCGGCGAAGAGGTGCTCGTGGACGAGCTCGTACTGCTCCGCCGTGACGCCCAGGGAGGCGTGCTTGTGGGCGATGCGGCCCAGCATCGCGTCGGGCCGCTGATCGGGGTGGTCCACGAGGTACGTCGCGAACGCGGCGATCGACCCGGCGAGGGCCTGCCGCTGGGTGCCGGCGGCCTGGTTGCCGCGGTTGAACAGGTCCCGCAACAGCTCGGGGCGGGCGGCGAACAAACGGGCGTAGAAGCGCTCGGTGATCTCACCGATGGCCCCGCCGACGACGGGAAGGGTGGCGCGCACGGTGGCGGCGGACTGCTCGGACAGCATCGGGTCTCCTCAGGCTCGATCGGGCCGATCCGGTGCCATCATTAAAACTTGCATCCGAGATGCAAATTAAAGCGGGGTGGGTCCTGTGGGGCCGGGCATTACGGATGTCGGTGCGAGCAGGCAAGATGGGCGGAAGAGCAGTGCACCGGGCACCACGGAGGGACACCCGCCGTATGCCGTGCGTTCGCCCCGGAGTCGCCTCGGCGATCAAGGTGCGCAACGCGCCTGAAATGGTGTTGTGGTGTGATGCTCAGGTGCCCGACCGCCTCCCGCTGCACCGGAGACAGGCGGCCTGACCAGCAAGGATGGGGAAGCGGAAGATGGACAAGCAGCAGGAGTTCGTGCTCCGGACGTTGGAGGAGCGCGACATCCGGTTCGTACGCCTGTGGTTCACGGACGTGCTGGGCTTCCTCAAGTCGGTCGCCGTGGCCCCCGCGGAACTGGAGCAGGCCTTCGACGAGGGCATCGGCTTCGACGGCTCGGCGATCGAGGGCTTCGCCCGCGTATACGAGTCCGACATGATCGCCAAGCCGGACCCCTCGACCTTCCAGATCCTGCCCTGGCGCGCCGAGGCCCCCGGCACGGCCCGGATGTTCTGCGACATCCTCATGCCGGACGGCTCCCCGTCCTTCGCGGACCCGAGGTATGTGTTGAAGCGCGCCCTGGCCCGAGCCTCGGACCTCGGCTTCACCTTCTACACCCACCCCGAGATCGAGTTCTTCCTGCTGAAGGACCGCCCGCTGGACGGCTCACGCCCGCAGCCGGCCGACAACTCCGGCTACTTCGACCACACCCCGACCAACGTCGGCATGGACTTCCGCCGCCAGGCGATCACCATGCTGGAGTCGATGGGCATCTCGGTCGAGTTCTCCCACCACGAGGGCGCCCCGGGCCAGCAGGAGATCGACCTCCGCTACGCCGACGCGCTGTCCACCGCGGACAACATCATGACGTTCCGCCTGGTCATGAAGCAGGTGGCACTGGAGCAGGGCGTCCACGCGACGTTCATGCCGAAGCCGTTCTCCGAGCACCCGGGCAGCGGCATGCACACCCACCTGTCGCTCTTCGAGGGCGACCGGAACGCGTTCTACGAGTCCGGCTCCGAGTACCAGCTCTCCAAGGTCGGCCGCTCCTTCATCGCGGGCCTGCTGCGCCACGCCGCGGAGATCTCCGCGGTCACCAACCAGTGGGTCAACTCCTACAAGCGCATCTGGGGCGGCTCCGAGCGCACCGCGGGCGCCGGCGGCGAGGCCCCCTCGTACATCTGCTGGGGCCACAACAACCGCTCGGCCCTGGTCCGCGTCCCGATGTACAAGCCCGGCAAGACCGGTTCCGCCCGCGTCGAGGTCCGCTCCCTCGACTCCGGCGCCAACCCCTACCTGGCCTACGCCCTCCTCCTCGCCGCCGGCCTCAAGGGCATCGAAGAGGGCTACGAGCTCCCTCCGGGCGCCGAGGACGACGTCTGGGCCCTCTCCGACGCCGAACGGCGCGCGATGGGCATCGAGCCCCTTCCGCAGAACCTCGGCGAGGGGCTGACGCTGATGGAGCGCAGCGACCTCGTCGCCGAGACGCTGGGGGAGCATGTCTTCGACTTCTTCCTGCGCAACAAGCGGCAGGAGTGGGAGGAGTACCGCTCCGAGGTGACCGCGTTCGAGCTGCGGAAGAACCTGCCGGTTCTTTAGCGCCTGATCGCGGTGGGGCGCGGAGGATCGTCAGCGAGTGCGGCTCCGGTGGGGGCTGATCGCGCCCACGCGGCGGAGCCGCATATCGACACAGCCCCGCGCCCCTGGGAGGTCGGCTAACTTGCCGCCTGCTTCGAGAGCAGCTCGTGCAGGGGCTCCGTGGCCCTGCGCCGGTACTCCTGGATGGACCAGCCGTTGCCGTCCGGGTCCTTGAAGTACATGAAGGTGGCGCCGTCGTCGGGGGAGTACTGGACGGGCTCCGAGATCTCCAGGCCCCGCTCCACCAGCTCGGCGTGGGCCGCCTTGATGTCGGCGACGCAGAGCTGGAGGCCCTGGTAGGAGCCGGGCTCCGGGACGGTCTCGCCCTTGGTCAGGTCCCAGATGCTGTCGCCGAGGGCGATCGAACAGCCGGAGCCCGGAGGGGTCAGCTGGACGATGCGCATGCCCGGCATGACCTCCTGGTCGATGTCGACGTGGAAGCCGACCTTGTCCCGGTAGAAGTCACGGGCCCGGTCGATGTCGCTCACGGGCAGTGGGATTACTTCGAGGGTGAAGTCCATTACGGGTCCTCCAGTCTGGCTGAACGGCTCCCCCTCACCGAAGCCGAAAACGATGCTCTGCGCCACGTGAGTTTCAGGTTCCGCATCTTCCAAGGACACCGGCGTCGCAGCGGGCCCCTCGTCCTCAAACGCCGGACGGGCTGGATTGCCTGGCCCGGCGCCGAAAAGCGGCCGTAGGCCTTAGACGTCATTTCACTTGGCGAGTCTGCGGTGACATATGAGGGTCGCGGCGATGGCGGTGAAGGCGAGGAAGTGTTCCGGCTTGCGCTCGTAGCGACGGTGAAGGCGTCGGCACCCGGACAGCCAGGACACCGTTCGCTCCACCACCCAGCGATGTCGGCCCAGGCGTCGGGATGACTCGATGCCCTTTCGAGCGAGGCGATGCCGGATGCCACGGGAAGCGAGCCATCGCCGCAGGTGGCGGTAGTCGTAGCCCTTGTCGCCATGCAGTCGGCCTGGCCGCCGACGTCGCGGGCCACGATGGGAACGGATGGGCGGGATGCCGCGGACCAGCGGGATGAGGGCCTGGCTGTCATGGAGGTTGGCGGCGGAGATGCCGACAGACAGGGGCAGGCCCTGGCGGTCGACGATGAGATGGATTTTCGATCCCTTCTTGCCGCGGTCGGTCGGATTCGGTCCCGTCAGCTGCCCCCTTTGAGGGCCCGGACGCTGACGGAATCGATCGCGCACCGCGACCAGTCCAGCCCGCCCCGGGCGCCGAGTTCGTCCAGGACCAGACGGTGGAGTTTGGCCCACACCCTGGCCTCGGTCCACTCGGTGAACCGCCGGAAGGCGGTGACCCCCGACAGCCCGAAGCCCGGAGGGAGTTGGTTCCAGGTGCAGCCCGAGGTGGCCACGAAGATGATGGCCGCCAGCACCTCGCGGTCCCCGCGTCGGCGGTGCCCTCCACCCTGCGGGCGAACCGGTGCCGGCGGCACCACCCGCTGGAACAACGTCCACAGCTCTTCCGGCGCCATCCGCTCGACAAGCGCAGCAGTCATCACCCCAGACTGCCGCAAGATCACGCCAACTGAAATGGCGTCTTAGGGGCGCGGGGAACTGCGCGATCAGCCCCCACTCACCGCAACGGGCCGCCGCAGGCACAGACGCGCACCCTCCCGACCCGCACCCCAACCCACACCGCACCGGCACCCCGCCCAAGCCCAGCGCAGCGGCTAGGCTCGACCGCGTACGACCTTGATCGGGCGCGTACGACCCCGATCGGACGGGAGGGCGAGCATGACGGCGCCGGGGCGCAGGAGCAGTACCTTCACGCGGCTGCTGCGGCACGGATTCACCGACCCCTCGGCCGCCGACCGGCTGCTGGACAGCCCCGAGCTCGCGCCGATCAAGAACGACCCGGTCCTGCTGGAGGCCCTGGGCGCCACCGCCGACCCCGACCTCGCCCTGCACGGCCTCGTCCGGCTGCTCGAAGCGCAGCCCGGCCACGCCGCCCAGCGCGAACTGCTCGACACGGTGATAGCGGCCAAGCCCCTGCGCGACCGCCTGCTCGGCGTCCTCGGCGCCTCCGCCGCCCTCGCCGACCACCTCGCCAAGCACGCCGGCGACTGGCAGGCACTGGTCATGTACGAGCCGCGGGACCTGCACCCCGAGGTGGAGGAGTTCGAGCAGGGCCTCGCCGAGGCCACCGACCCGGTCTCCCTGCGCGTCGCCTACCGGCGCTGTCTGCTGTCCATCGCCGCCCGCGACGTGTGCGGCACCACCGACGTCGCCCAGACCGCCGCCGAACTCGCCGACCTCGCCACCGCCACCCTCCGCGCCGCCCTCGCCCTCGCCCGCGCCGCCGCCCCCGAGGACGCCGCACAGTGCCGGCTCTCGGTGATCGCGATGGGCAAGTGCGGAGGCCACGAGCTCAACTACGTCTCCGACGTCGACGTGATCTTCGTCGGCGAGACCGCCGACGGCGCCGACGAGGGCAAGGCCCTGCGGTCGGCCACCAAGCTCGCCTCGCACATGATGCGGATCTGCTCCGAGACGACCGTCGAGGGGTCCATCTGGCCCGTGGACGCCAATCTGCGACCCGAGGGCCGCAACGGTCCGCTGGTGCGGACACTCAGCAGCCACCTCGCCTACTACCAGCGCTGGGCCAAGACCTGGGAGTTCCAAGCACTGCTCAAGGCCCGCCCGGTGGCGGGCGACATCGAGCTGGGCGAGGAGTACGTCGCCGCACTGGAACCCCTGGTCTGGAAGGCCGCCGAGCGGGAGAACTTCGTCCCCGACGTGCAGAAGATGCGGCGCCGGGTCGTGGAGAACATCCCGGTGGGCGAGCTGGACCGGCAGCTCAAGCTCGGCCCGGGCGGGCTGCGGGACGTCGAGTTCGCCGTCCAGCTGCTCCAGTTGGTGCACGGCAGGGACGACGCGTCCCTGCGCAGCGGTACCACCCTGGACGCCCTCCAGGCACTCGCCGCCGGCGGCTACGTCGGCCGCGCCGACGCCGCGCAGCTCGACGACGCCTACCGCTTCCTGCGCTCCATGGAACACCGCATCCAGCTCTACCGGCTGCGCCGCACCCACCTCGTCCCCGAGGACGACGCCGATCTGCGGCGCATCGGCCGCTCCCTCGGCCTGCGCGTCGATCCGGTCGCCGAGCTGAACCGCGAGTGGAGACGGCACGCCGGTGTCGTACGGCGGCTGCACGAGAAGCTGTTCTACCGGCCGCTGCTCGACGCCGTGGCCCAACTCGCCCCCGGCGAGGCCCGGTTGAGTGCCGGAGCTGCCCGCGAACGGCTGGTCGCGCTCGGGTACGCCGATCCGGCCGCCGCGCTGCGGCATCTGGAGGCGCTCGCCTCCGGGGTGACACGGAAGGCGGCGATCCAACGGACCCTGCTGCCGGTGCTGTTGGGCTGGTTCGCGGACTCCGCCGACCCCGACGCCGGTCTGCTGAACTTCCGCAAGGTGTCGGACGCGCTCGGCAAGACCCCCTGGTATCTGCGGCTGCTGCGGGACGAGGGCGCCGCCGCCGAGAACCTCGCCCGGGTGCTGTCGGCCGGCCGGCTCGCCCCTGATCTGCTGATGCGGGCGCCGGAGGCCGTGGCGCTGCTCGGGGACGGGGACGGCGGGACCGGTCTTGAGCCCAGGTCGCGGAGCCACCTGGAGCAGGAGATCCTCGCCGCCGTGCGGCGTGCCGACGGTGCCGCGCAGGCGGTCACGGCGGCCCGCGGGGTGCGGCGGCGGGAGCTGTTCCGTACGGCCGCCGCCGACATCGTCGACTCCTACGGCACCGAGACGAAGCCCGCCGAGGCCGACCAGGGGGCGCTGGTGGACCGGGTCGGGGCCGCGGTGTCCGACCTCACGGCGGCGACGCTGGCGGGGACGCTGCGGGCGGTGGTGCGGGAAGGGTGGGGCGACACGCTGCCCACCCGGTTCGCGATCATCGGCATGGGGCGGTTCGGCGGGCAGGAGCTGGGCTACGGCAGTGACGCCGATGTGCTGTTCGTGCACGAGCCGCAGGACGGGGTCGACGAGCACGAGGCCGCGGTGGCGGCGAACCGGGTCGTGGAGGAGATGCGGCGGCTGCTGCAGATCCCGAGTGCGGATCCGCCGCTGTTGATCGACGCCGATCTGCGGCCGGAGGGGAAGTCGGGGCCGCTCGTTCGTACGCTGAAGTCGTACGCGGCGTATTACCGCCGGTGGTCGCTGGTGTGGGAGTCGCAGGCGTTGCTGCGGGCCGTGCCGGTCGCGGGGGACGCCGAGCTGGGGGCTCGGTTCGTCGAGTTGATCGATCCGTTGCGGTATCCGGCGGACGGGCTCGGGGACGAGGCCGTGCGGGAGATCCGGCGGCTGAAGGCCCGGATGGAGTCCGAGCGGCTGCCTCGTGGGGCCGATCCGAAGCTGCACACCAAGCTCGGGCCCGGGGGGTTGTCCGATGTGGAGTGGACCGTGCAGCTGTTGCAACTGCAGCACGGGTGGGACCAGCCGGGGCTGCGGACGACTCGGACCCGGGAAGCCCTTGCCGCCGCCTGTTCCGCCGGGCTCATCGCGGAGGACGAGGCCGGGATTCTGGATGAGGCGTGGGTGCTGGCCACTCGGGTGCGCAATGCCGTGATGCTGGTGCGGGGGCGGGCCGGGGACACGTTTCCCTCGGACAGTCGTGAGCTGGCCGCGGTGGGGCGGTATCTGGGGTATGAGCCCGGGCATGTGGGGGACATGCTGGATGCCTATCGGCGGACTGCGCGGCGGGCTCGGGGGGTCGTGGACGAGCTGTTCTACGGGGGGTGAGGGTTCGCGGGCGGGTGCGGGTGCGTTTTTTGTATGCCTGCGGCGGCCTGCGCGGGTTCGGTGGGGGTGCGCCCAGCGCCTATGCGTGGGTCGTGGGGCGGGGCCGCGCCGGGGGGTGTCCGTCCTCGGTCGGGCGGCTCGGTTCCTCTGAGATGTGCTCGGCGTTGACGCCCGCCGCTGCGGGCGGACACCCCCCGACACGGCCCCTTCCCGCCGTGGGCGGCTGCGGGTGCGTGGGGGGTACTCGCCTCGGCAGTGCGTGCGGCAGCTTTCCGTACCAGAGGCGGGCCACCGTGTAGCCGAAGGCCAGGCAGATCAGGCCGCCCACCGCGTCCAGCCAGAAGTGGTTGGCCGTCGCGACGATCACCAGGAGGGTCGCCGCGGGGTAGAGGAGGCCCAGGAGCCGGATCCAGGGGATTCTGGCCAGGGCGAAGATCGTCAGGCCCGACCAGACGGACCAGCCGATGTGCATGGAGGGCATCGCGGCGTACTGGTTCGACATGTTCTTCAGGTCGCCCGAGGCCATCGAACCCCAGGTGTCGTGGACCAGGACCGTGTCGATGAAGGACGTGTTGGTCATCAGGCGTGGGGGCGCCAGTGGGTACAGGTAATAACCGATCAGGGCCACGCCCGTGGTGGCGAAGAGGACCAGTCTCGTCGCCGCGTAGCGGCCGGGGTGGCTGCGGTAGAGCCAGACCAGGACGGCCAGGGTGATGATGAAGTGCAGCGTCGCGTAGTAGTAGTTCATGCCGACGATGAGCCAAGTCACCGAGTTCACGGCGTGGTTCACGGACTGCTCCACGGCGATGCCGAGGTGGTGTTCCAGGTTCCAGAGCCAGTCCGCGTTGCGGAGGGCCTCCGCCTTCTGTTCCGGGACCGCGTTGCGGATGAGTGAGTACGTCCAGTAACTCACCGCGATCAGCAGGATCTCGAACCACAGGCGGGGGCGGCGGGGGGTGCGCAGACGGCGCAGGGGGCCCCGCCCCGTCTCGTCCGCGACGGGGGGAAGAACGGCCGCCTCCCGGCCTTCCAGTGTCGTCACGGTCGTGTCACCCATGGGCACAGAGTCTGCCAGAAAAGACTTCCCCGACCGATCATCCTCCGGTCGGGCCCAGGACGCACGTTCTACGTCTCAGGAGTGGTTTCTGTTGCCGGGGGCCGAAGCCGTCGAACCGCGTACCACCAGCTCCGGCATGAACACGAACTCGCTGTGGGGGGCGGGGGTCCCGCCGATCTCCTCCAGGAGCGTGCGGACCGCGGCCTGGCCCATCGCCGGGACCGGCTTGCGGACCGTGGTCAGGGGCGGGTCGGTGAAGGCGATCAGGGGGGAGTCGTCGAAACCGACGACCGAGACGTCCCTGGGGACCTCCAGGCCGCGCTGCCGGGCCGCGCGTATCGCACCCAGGGCCATCATGTCGCTGGCGCAGACGATCGCGGTGCAGCCGCGGTCGATCAGGGCCGTGGCGGCCGCCTGACCGCCCTCCAGGGTGTAGAGGGAGTGCTGGATCAGGTCGGTCTCGATGGTGTCCGGCGCCAGGTTCAGCTGGTCCTGCATGGTGCGGACGAAGCCCTCGATCTTGCGCTGGACCGGCACGAAGCGCTTGGGGCCGAGCGCGAGGCCGATGCGGGTGTGGCCGAGCGAGGCGAGGTGGGTGACCGACAGGGCCATCGCGGCGCGGTCGTCGGGCGAGATGAAGGGTGCCTGGACCTTGGGGGAGAAGCCGTCGACCAGGACGAAGGGGACGCCCTGGGCGCGCAGCCGCTCGTAGCGCTGCATGTCGGCGGTGGTGTCGGCGTGGAGGCCGGAGACGTAGATGATGCCGGCCACCCCGCGGTCGACGAGCATCTCGGTGAGCTCGTCCTCGGTGGAGCCGCCCGGCGTCTGGGTGGCCAGCACCGGGGTGTAGCCCTGCCTGGTCAGTGCCTGGCCGATGACCTGGGCCAGGGCCGGGAATATCGGGTTCTCCAGCTCCGGGGTGATCAGGCCCACCAGGCCCTCGCTCCGTTGCCGCAGCCGCACCGGGCGCTCGTAGCCGAGCACGTCGAGTGCGGCCAGCACGGACTGGCGAGTGGTGGCGGCGACGCCCGGCTTCCCGTTGAGGACGCGGCTGACGGTCGCTTCGCTCACCCCCGCCTGAGCAGCGATGTCGGCAAGCCGTGTGGTCACGGCACTGGACTGTACCGGCCGAAAGTCGCCTTGCACACCAATCGGACGCCGGGGGCGACCTGTTGGCCGGCCTGGTCCGGGTTGCTGCGTCATCGCGCTCCCTCGTGAAAGTGGTGGCAAGAGCTTGCAGAGTCTTGCACAAGTGGCCCGCGTGCTGCTCCGCCCTTGGAAAGAAGCGTCTCATGACGGTCGCCGACCGGTCACGCACGGATAACTTCGGAGATCTCTTGCACTTTTTTTCTGCAAGGTCTTTCGTCGATCTTTCAACGCTGTTACGTTCACGTCGCCCGGCCGCCGCAACGGCGCAGTCGGCACGACAGCAGGGACAGGCAGACGGGGCCGTCCTTGCACCACACGGGCTTTCAGCACCCTCAAGGAGAACTCATGCGGCGTGGCATAGCGGCCACCGCGCTGGTGGCGTCCCTCGCTCTCGCGGCGACGGCGTGCGGCGGCGGGGACGACAGTGGCAGCGACTCGAGCGGGCCGGTCACCATCACCTGGTGGGACACCTCCAACGCCACCAACGAGGCGCCGACGTACCAGGCCCTGGTCAAGGAGTTCGAGGCCGCCAACAAGGACATCAAGGTCAAGTACGTCAACGTCCCCTTCGACCAGGCGCAGAACAAGTTCGACACCGCCGCCGGTTCCAAGGGTGCCCCGGACGTGCTGCGCTCCGAGGTCGGCTGGACCCCCGCCTTCGCCAAGAAGGGCTTCTTCGCGCCGCTGGACGGCACCGAGGCCCTCGCCGACCAGGCCAAGTTCCAGCCCAGCCTGATCGAGCAGGCCAAGTACGAGGGCAAGGTCTACGGCGTTCCGTTCACCACGGACACCCTCGCCTTCGTCTACAACAAGGCCCTGTTCAAGAAGGCCGGCGTCGAGGCCCCCAAGACCTGGGACGACCTGAAGAAGGCCGCCGCCACCATCAAGGACAAGACCGGCGTCGACGGCTACTGGGGCTCCACCGCGGCCTACTACGCCCAGACGTTCCTCTACGGCGAGGGCACCGACACCGTCGACGCCGACGCCAAGAAGATCACCGTCAACTCCGCCGAGGCCAAGAAGGGCTACGGCACCTGGCAGAGCCTCTTCGACGGCAAGGGCCTGCACAAGGCCGACACCACCGCCGACGCCTACGCCCACATCCAGGAGGCGTTCGTCAGCGGCAAGGTCGCCTCGATCATGCAGGGCCCCTGGGAGATCACCAACTTCTACAAGGGCTCCGCGTTCAAGGACAAGGCCAACCTCGGCATCGCCACCGTCCCGGCCGGCTCCAGCGGCAAGGCGGGCGCCCCGACCGGCGGTCACAACTTGTCCGTGTACGCCGGCTCCGACGAGGCCCACCAGAAGGCCGCGCTGAAGTTCGTGAACTTCATGACCTCGGCGAAGGCCCAGGAGACCATCGCGCTGAAGAACTCCACGCTGCCCACGCGCGACGACGCCTACACCGACCAGGTCAAGGCCGACCCGGGCATCGCCGGCTACCAGGGCGTCCTCGCCGCCGCCCAGCCGCGCCCGGCCCTGCCCGAGTACAGCTCGCTGTGGGTGCCGCTCGACACCGAGCTGCTCAAGATCGCCGGTGGCAAGGAGTCCCTCGACAAGGGCCTGAGCACCGCGGAGACCGAGATCACCAAGCTGGTCCCGGACTTCAGCAAGTGACCCCGAGTGGCCGCCGGAACTCCCTGATCATGGGGGGAGAGTTCCGGCGGCCACCGGCCTGTGACTCGCACTCCCCGAGCCGTACAGCCGTACAGCCGTACACCCCTGAACTGTCGATCTTCATGAAGGTTGTCGAACCATGACAGTCGCCATCGACCGCGCGACCGGCAAGACCCGAGGCGAACGCGGGCCACGCCGCGGACTCGGCCAGCGCCTGAAGCACGGCTACCAGAAGCACTGGTACGCCTACGCGATGATCGCCCCCGTGGTGATCGTCCTCGGCGTGCTCGTCGTGTACCCCCTGGTGTACGGCTTCTACCTCACCCTCACCGACGCCAACAGCCTCAACAGCGCCCGCACCATCGGCGTCAACGAGATCGAGGCCACCTACAAGTTCATCGGCTTCGACAACTACGCCGACATCCTCTGGGGCGAGACGGCGTACGACCGCTTCTGGTCGCACTTCATCTGGACGGTCGTGTGGACGGCCGCCTGCGTCACCCTCCACTACACGATCGGCCTCGGCCTCGCCCTGCTGCTCAACCAGAAGCTGCGCGGGCGCACCCTGTACCGGCTGATCCTCATCCTGCCGTGGGCCGTGCCGACCTTCGTCACCGTCTTCGGCTGGCGGATCATGCTCGCCGACGGCGGCGTGGTGAACTCCGTCCTGGAGACACTCCACCTGCCGACCCCGCTGTGGCTGGAGGACACCTTCTGGCAGCGGTTCGCCGCGGTCATGGTCAACACCTGGTGCGGTGTGCCGTTCATGATGCTGTCGCTGCTGGGCGGACTGCAGTCCATCGACTCCTCGCTGTACGAGGCCGCCGAGATGGACGGCGCCAGCAAGTGGCAGCAGTTCCGGTACGTCACCCTGCCGGGCCTCAGGTCCGTGAGCTCCACCGTCGTACTGCTCGGCATCATCTGGACCTTCAACCAGTTCGCGATCATCTTCCTGCTGTTCGGCAAGACCGCCCCGGACGCCGACATCCTCGTCACCTGGGCCTACCGCCTCGGTTTCGGACAGCAGCCGCGCGACTTCGCGCAGTCGGCGGCCTACGGCATGCTGCTGCTGGCCATCCTGATCGTCTTCACCTCCTTCTACCGCCGCTGGCTGAACCGCAACGACCAGCAGCTCGCGATCTGAGGCAGGAGTCCCCATGAGTACCACCACTGTTGAGGCCCCGGTGAAGAAGCAGGAGCCCGTGCCCACCGCCGGCCCGCGCAAGGGCCGCCGCCGCGGCACGTCCCTCGTCTCGCACGGCATCCTCGTCGTGGCGAGCCTGATCGCGCTCTTCCCCGTCGCCTGGCTGCTCTTCCTGTCCCTCGGCCCGGACAAGGACGACTACCTCCACCCCGGCGGCATCTGGGGAAAGATGACGCTGGACAACTACAGCTACGTCCTGACCGAGACGAAGTTCCTCGACTGGCTGACGAGCACGCTCATCGTCACGGTCGGCACCACCCTCATCGGCGTCGTCATCGCCGCCACCACCGGCTACGCGGTGTCCCGGATGCGCTTCCCGGGCTACAAGAAGTTCATGTGGGTGCTGCTGGTGACCCAGATGTTCCCGGTGGCCGTCCTCATGGTGCCGATGTACCAGATCCTGTCCGAGCTCCAGCTCATCGACAGCTACCTCGGCCTCGTCCTCGTGTACTGCACGACGACCGTGCCGTACTGTGCCTGGCTGATGAAGGGGTACTTCGACACGATCCCGTTCGAGATCGACGAGGCAGGACGCGTCGACGGGCTGACCCCCTTCGGCACGTTCGCGCGACTGATACTGCCGCTCGCCAAGCCGGGCCTGGCGGTCGCCGCGTTCTACAGCTTCCTCACGGCCTTCGGTGAGGTCGCGTTCGCTTCGACGTTCATGCTGTCCGACACGAAGTACACGTTCGCGGTCGGGTTGCAGACCTTCATCAGTGAGCATGACGCGCAGCGCAATCTGATGGCTGCCACGGCGGTGTTGGTGGCCATACCCGTTTCCGCGTTCTTCTACTTCGTGCAGAAGAACCTGGTGACCGGGCTTACCGCCGGTGGCACCAAGGGGTGACGGCCGTAGGTGACCAGCCGCGGCGCCGTCGTGGCTGGTCGCGCAGTTCCCCGCGCCCCCAAAAAGACAGGGGCGCTGCTGTCCCCCCCCTTTGAACCCGAGGCGGCCGCTGTGTCCATCCGACCCCGCTGTCACCGCGGCCGCCTCGTCCGACCCATGAATCCGTTACGTACCAAGGACGCCATGAGCCAGCAGCACTCCGCCCTCGCCCCGGCCCCGAACCACGCCAAAGCCAAGCGCGGCGACTGGTGGCGGGACGCGGTGATCTACCAGGTCTATCCGCGCAGCTTCGCCGACAGCAACGGCGACGGCATGGGCGACCTGGAAGGCGTACGCTCCCGCCTGCCCTACCTGCGCGACCTCGGCGTGGACGCCGTGTGGCTCAGCCCCTTCTACGCCTCCCCGCAGGCCGACGCCGGCTACGACGTCGCCGACTACCGGGCCGTCGACCCCATGTTCGGCAACCTGCTCGACGCCGACGCGCTGATCCGCGACGCCCACGAGCTGGGGCTGAGGATCATCGTCGACCTGGTCCCGAACCATTCCTCCGACCAGCACGAGTGGTTCAAGCGGGCGGTCGCCGAGGGACCCGGCTCCCCGCTCCGGGACCGCTACCACTTCCGCCCCGGCAAGGGGAAGAACGGCGAACTCCCGCCCAACGACTGGGAGTCCATCTTCGGCGGCCCGGCGTGGACGCGCGTCGCCGACGGCGAGTGGTACCTGCACCTCTTCGCCCCCGAGCAGCCCGACTTCAACTGGGAGCACCCGGCCGTCGGGGACGAGTTCCGCTCGATCCTCCGCTTCTGGCTGGACATGGGCGTCGACGGCTTCCGTATCGACGTCGCCCACGGCCTGGTGAAGGCGGAGGGGCTGCCGGACCTCGGATCCCACGACCAGCTCAAGCTGCTGGGCAACGATGTCATGCCGTTCTTCGACCAGGACGGAGTGCACGCCGTCTACCGGCAGTGGCGCACGGTCCTCGACGAGTACGCCGGTGAGCGCATTTTCGTGGCCGAGGCCTGGACGCCGACCGTCGAGCGCACCGCGAACTACGTCCGCCCCGACGAGCTGCACCAGGCCTTCAACTTCCAGTACCTGTCCACGGAGTGGGAGGCCGAGGAGCTGCGCAAGGTCGTCGACCGCACCCTGGACGCGATGCGCCCCGTCGGCGCCCCCGCCACCTGGGTGCTGTCCAACCACGACGTCACCCGCCACGCCACCCGCTTCGCCAACCCGCCCGGCCTCGGCACCCAGATCCGCACGGCCGGCGACCGCGAACTGGGCCTGCGCCGCGCCCGCGCCGCCACCCTCCTCATGCTCGCGCTGCCCGGTTCGGCGTACGTCTACCAGGGCGAGGAGCTGGGCCTGCCCGACGTCGTCGACCTGCCCGACGAGGTCCGCCAGGACCCGGCGTACTTCCGTGGCGAGGGCCAGGACGGCTTCCGCGACGGCTGCCGCGTGCCGATCCCGTGGACACGCGAGGGCTCGTCGTACGGCTTCGGCAGCGGGGGCAGCTGGCTGCCGCAGCCCGCGTCCTGGGGGGAGTTGAGCGTCGAGGCGCAGACCGGCGTCGCCGACTCGACCCTGGAGCTCTACCGTGCCGCCCTCGCCGCCCGCCGTGCGCACCCCGACCTCGGGGCCGGCGACGAGGTGGAGTGGCTGCGGGCTCCCGAGGGTGTCCTGGCGTTCCGGCGCGGAGACTTCGTCTGCGTCGCCAACACCACCGGCGAGTCCGTGACGCTCCCCGCCCACGGCCGCGTACTGCTGACCAGCGGTGAGATCACCGAGGCGGACGGCGAGACGAAGGTGCCGTCGGACACGACCGTGTGGTGGACGACGGCCTGACGGCCGCGCAGTTTCCAGAGGGCCCGCTTCGGCGGGCCCTCTTTGCTGTCCGCCGACTCCCGGACCGGACGGTGCTCCCCGCCGGGGAACCCTCCAGGTGACCCAGGTCCTCAACCAAGTGAGACGTCATGAGTGCCGAGTGAGAGGCGAAGGGATGTGGAACGGCAGGGACGAGGCGTTCACGGCTTTCATGGCCGCACGCTACGGTTCGCTCCTTCGCACCGCCACGCTGCTCACCGGCGGCGTGCGTCCCCGGGCCGAGGACCTGGCGCAGGAGGCGCTCCTGCGCACGTACCGGGCCTGGCACCGGATCGGCCGACTCGAAGCCGCCGAGGCCTACACCCGCACCACCATGGTGCGGCTCCTGGTCAAGGACCGGCGTCGGCGCTGGAACTCCGAGGTCCCCGCCGAGGACCTGCCGGAGCTCCCGGAACCCGGACACGAGGAGGAGGTGGCGACCGCCGTGGCCGTACGCGAACTGCTGCGCACCATTCCCCCGGCCCAACGCGCCGTGCTCGTACTCCGCTTCTACCACCAGCTCACCGAGCGGGAGATCGCGGACGTACTGGGCTGCTCGCCCGGCACGGTCAAGAGCCGTGCCGCCCGCGCCCTCGCCGCACTGCGTGCCGAGGGGTTCCCCACCACCCCGGTACCCGACCGGGAGATCCCGGAGAGGGGGCACCACGATGACTGACAAGCCGCTTCCCGACACCCCGCTGCCGGAGGACGAGCGGGTACGCCTGCTCCTCATGGCCGCCGCCGAGCCGGAGGGCGGGGTCGCCCCACCGTGCGCCGCCTTCACCGCCCGCGCACGGCGCTCGCTCGTACGCCGCCGACTCGCCGCGGTGACCGCCACACTCGCGGCGGGCGCGGCCGCGGCGGCCGGGGTCCTCCTCGCCGGTGGCGTGAGCGGGGACGACGATCCGCCGCCCGCCTCCGAACAGTGTCTGAGCGACACGGTACGGAACATCGAGGACCGCCAGGCACAGGGCTACCGCCCGGTGTACGGCACCCTGCACGAGGACTGGATCCCGATGGACGACGGAGTCACCAAGAGCTCCGGGTTCCGCTTCGACATCGAAGGCGCCCTCGCCGACGGCCAGGGCGTCCCGTCGAGCGGATCGGTCCAGGTCTGGCACCCGGTGTCCGAGGCCCAACTCCCGGAACCCGGACGGTACGTGCTCCTCCTCGACCGCGCGGACCGCCCCGACCGCGACGGCACGCCCCTCTTCCACCTGGCCCCGGAGCGGGCACTGCCCCTCGACACGGACGACCGCGTCGAACTGCGGTGTGCCGACGGCAGCACGGGTTCGGTGTCCCAGGACCGGCTGCGCGCCGCGATGAACGGGGAGTGACCCGGTCCATCGCGGCGCGCGGGCCGGGCTCACCTCCAGGCGTCGCTCGTCGTGTAGCCGGACGAACTGCCCGTCGCGTACGACCGGTTCGTGCCCGACTCCCAGGTCACGTTGCCGGCGCCGTCCTTCTTCAGGAACTTGTACTCGAAGGCCGAGTCCTTAGGGACGATCACCGACTTGCTCCACGTCGGGTACGACGCCGACGACAGCGGGATCGCGTCGGCCGTCTTCCAGGAGCCGAGCGCCGGGATCGAGCCGACGACATAGACGTTGGTGCCCCAGTCGGTCGTCGCGGTGACGTTGAACGTGACGTCGGTGGCGCCCGCGCTCGCCACGTTCCAGGAGTTGTCGAGGGTGACCGCCGAAGTCGTCGTGGTCGCCGATCTGTTGGCGCTGGACTCCCAGGTCACATTGCCGGAGGCGTCCTTCTTCACGTACTTGTACTCGAACGACGTGTTGACCGGCACGCTCACCGCCCCCGACCAGACCGGGTACCCGGCCGACGACAGCTTCACCGCCTTCGCCGTGTCCCAGCCGCCCAGCGCCGCGATCGAACCGACCACGTACACGTCCTGGCCGGTCGTCGTGGGCGCGTACGCGTTGAAGGTCGCCGTCACCGTCGAGGTGCCGTCGTCCGGCTCCTCGCAGGAGGTGTCGCAGGGCGTGAACTCACCGTCGTAGAAGGCGATGGCGCTCTTCGCGGGGATCGTGAGCGTGGCGTTGCCGCCGGACACCGTCACCGTGGTCGCGCCGTTGTCGACGACGTTCGCGTACGTGCCGTCGGCCATCCCGGTCGCGAAGGTGTACGTCGCCGCCGATGAGCCGTTGTTGAGCGCGATGTAGCCCGCCGTACCCCGCCCGAAGCCGATGACGCCCGACGACTTCGACGCCCAATTGGCCACCGCCTCCGAGCCCACCGCGTTGTGCCACTTCACCATGCCGGCGATGGCGGCGTCGCGCTGGAGGCAGTACCAGCCGTTCGAGCAGTTCGTGTCCGCCACGAAGCCGCCCGAGTTCGGCGGCGCCTGGTCGGAGGAGGAGAACTCGAAGCCCGAGTACACCGTCGGCGTCGACCACTTGTAGGCGAGCTGGAAGACGTTGGCGAGCCGGTAGGTGTCACCGTCCTTGTAGCTCATGTGCAGACCGTTGCGCTCGGTGTCGTGGTTGGTCACGAAGGACACCGAGTTCGCCGGGGGCAGCACGCCCGAGGACGGCAGCGACTCCAAGTCGCTCACGTTCCCCTGGAACGCCGACTTCAGCCTGCTCGCGTACGTGAAGTCCAAGACGTCGCCCGCGGAGTAGTAGTCGGAGGCGGCCGGCGTCGAACCCGGGTACACCTCCTGGAAGACGTACGGCTCCGCACCCGACGTCGTGTCGTCCAGCTTCGCCCGGATCGCGTTCAGGTCGGCGACCGGCATGTGCTTGGCCGCGTCGACACGGAAGCCGTCCACGCCCAGCGCGATCTGCTGGTTCAGGTAGGCCGCGATGCCCGAGCGGACGTCCTCGTCCTCGGTCTCCAGGTCGGGCAGGCCCAGCAGCT
This sequence comes from Streptomyces muensis, assembly GCF_021474425.1. GTDB lineage: Bacteria > Actinomycetota > Actinomycetes > Streptomycetales > Streptomycetaceae > Streptomyces > Streptomyces muensis. Next base: position 33,094 of record NZ_JAKEIP010000031.1, read on the forward strand.
CGCAGTTCTGGATCTCGGTGAGGTTCGACCAGTCGTCGATGATCAGGTCGGAGTCGTTGCACTCGGCCGACGTGTGGTAGTCGTCCGGGTTCCAGTCGGGGGTGTCGTACTTGTTGCTGATCGTCGTGCCGTTGTAGCCGGTGCCGGTCTGTGCGGCCGTGTGGTTGATCACCGCGTCCGTGTACACCTTCACGCCCGCGTCATGGCAGGCCTCCACCATCGAGGCGAACTGCGCCGCCGTCCCGAAGCGGCCGCTGAGCTCGTAGGAGTACGGCTGGTAGACGTCCCACCAGTAGTAGTTGGCCTGCTTGAGCGACTCGGCCGGCGGGGCCACCCAGACCGCGCCGTAACCGTTCGGGCCGAGCACGTTCGTGCACTCCGAGGCGACCGAGTCCCAGTTGTAGGACCACAGGTTGGCGATGACGTCGCCGGAGGTCGTGGCGTCCGCCTGTGCGGGCGTGGCGGGCAGGGCGACGGCTCCCGCGAGGGCGAGCGCGCCAGCCGCCACGGCGGTCAGGGTGCGGCGGAGGGCACCAGGGGGACGGTGTCTGTTGGTCATATGCGGCTCCGTTGGCGGTGTTCGGGATGTCGATCAACGGCCAGGGACTCAACCACTCGTGAGCGTGGGGGAGTTGAGACGGGCACGTCAAGGTTGCGGATGAAAGTACTTGCTATGGCTTTCAACTCTCTTGCTGTAAACCTTTCGCGGCGGTACGGTCACGCCGGCGCCCGGCAACGAAGCCGCGCCGCGGCGCAGGGGGGATCCGACTGAGCCGCATCCGCAAGGAGTTCAGCCTGTGATATCGAAGAGTCCGGCGCCCCCGAAGCGCCACAGGAAGCGACGCCGTACCGCCCTCGCCGCCGCGCTGACCGCGCTGACCGCAGCGGGCGCCGCGGCCCTCATCGCCCCCGGCACCACCGCCTCCGCCTCCCCGCCCGGCACCAAGGACGTCACCGCGGTGATGTTCGAGTGGAACTTCGCCTCGGTCGCCAAGGAGTGCACCAACACCCTCGGCCCGGCCGGCTACGGCTACGTCCAGGTCTCCCCGCCCGCCGAGCACATCCAGGGCTCGCAGTGGTGGACCTCGTACCAGCCGGTGAGCTACAAGATCGCCGGGCGCCTCGGCGACCGTACGGCCTTCCAGAACATGGTCAACACCTGCCACGCGGCCGGCGTGAAGGTCGTCGTCGACACCGTCATCAACCACATGTCGGCGGGCAGCGGCACCGGCACCGGCGGCTCGTCGTACACCAAGTACAACTACCCGGGCCTGTACTCGGCGCCCGACTTCGACGACTGCACGAGCCAGATCAACAACTACCAGGACCGCTGGAACGTCCAGCACTGCGAACTGGTGGGCCTGGCCGACCTGGACACGGGGGAGTCCTATGTCCGCGGTGCCATCGCCGGGTACATGAACGATTTGCTGACGCTCGGTGTCGACGGCTTCCGCATCGACGCGGCCAAGCACATGGACGCCGCCGACCTGGCCAACATCAAGTCCCGGCTGAGCAATCCGTCGGTGTACTGGAAGCAGGAGGCCATCTATGGCAGCGGCGAGGCCGTCCAGCCGACCGAGTACACGGGCAACGGCGACGTCCAGGAGTTCCGTTACGCCTACGACCTCAAGCGCGTCTTCAACAACGAGAACCTCGCCTACCTGAAGAACTACGGCGAGGGCTGGGGCTACATGAGCAGTGGTGTCTCGGGCGTCTTCGTCGACAACCACGACACCGAGCGCAACGGCTCGACGCTCAACTACAAGGACGGGGCGAACTACACCCTCGCCAACGTCTTCATGCTGGCCTACCCGTACGGCGCCCCGGACATCAACTCCGGCTACGAGTGGTCCAGCACGGACGCCGGGCCGCCCAACAACGGCTCCGTGACCGCCTGCTGGCAGGACGGCTGGAAGTGCCAGCACAACTGGCCCGAGATCAAGTCCATGGTCGCCTTCCGCAACGCCACCCGCGGTGAGGCCGTCACCAACTGGTGGGACAACGGGGGCGACGCCATCGCCTTCGGGCGCGGCAGCAAGGGCTACGTGGCGATCAACCACGAGTCGAGCAGCCTGACCCGCACCTACCAGACGTCCCTCGCGGCGGGCACGTACTGCAACGTGCAGAACAACACCACCGTGACGGTGAACTCAAGCGGTCAGTTCACGGCCACCCTTGGCGCCAACACCGCCCTGGCGATCTACACCGGCAAGTCCAGCTGCTGAGCCGCCGCGCCCTCCGGTGACACACGGCCACCCCTGTTACGGCTGTACACGGCGACGCAGGGGTGGCCGGTCGAGTATCTCGATGTACACGATCCGGCCGTCCACCACGTCGAGGATCAGATCGCCCGACGAGGGCAGGAGCGGCACGCAGCGATGGCCCGGACCGTACGGCTGCCCCGGCGGATGGTCCGCCGTCCGGATGCTCTGGCAGAAGTCGTCCCGGCAGCCGCACTCGCCGACCAGGTGGACATCCCGCACGCAGATGGCAAGCCAGTGTTCCCCCTCCTCCTCCAGGAGCGTGGCCAGTTCATCGATGAGCTCCGGGAAGACGTCGCGAACGAGGGGTGGTTCCTGCTCCATGCGAGGACTGTAACCAGGGTGGCCGGGTGTGGCGATTGCTTATGGCTCAGCCCGAGGAGCATGTCAAGTCCAGGTCTCCCCGCCGAGCCAAGCGCATCGTCGGCTCGCGGCAATGGATGTCGGTTGGTCTGCTCGCACAGACCAACTCCCCCTCCTGGGCTTCCCGCTGAGACTGCTCCTGAAAGTTCTTACCGATGGTTTCAAGCCTCTTGCTGTAATGCTTACGGCGGCGATACGTTTCGCGCGGGGTCGGACCCAAAGAGCCGTAATCGCAAGGAGCCCATCTGTGATACAGAGATGGCCGTCGCCGTCGAGGCGCCGTACCGCCCACGCCGGACGGGTCGCCGCGGTCACCGTGACCGCGCTGGCCGCAGCGCTCGTCCAGCCTCTCGCGGCGCGGGCGGACACCCCGCCTCCGCCCCCGTCCGACGCCAGGCTGGCCGCCGAGCCGGCCCGGCACGACGCGACCCGGGAGCAGTTCTACTTCGTCCTTCCGGACCGTTTCGCCAATGGCAGCACCGCCAACGACAAGGGCGGTCTGACCGGTTCGCGCATGAACACCGGCTACGACCCCACCGACAAGGGCTTCTACCAGGGCGGCGACCTCAAGGGTCTGACCAAGCGCCTCGACTACATCAAAGGGCTCGGCACCACCGCCATCTGGATGGCCCCCATCTTCAAGAACCAGCCCGTGCAGGGGACAGGGGCCAACGCCTCCGCCGCCTACCACGGTTACTGGATCACCGACTTCACCCAGGTCGACCCGCACTTCGGCACCAACAAGGACCTGGAAACCCTCATCTCCAAGGCCCACGCCAAGGGCATGAAGGTCTTCTTCGACGTCATTACCAACCACACGGCCGACGTCGTCGACTACGAGGAGAAGTCGTACGACTACCTCTCCAAGGGCGCCTTCCCGTACCTCACCAAGGACGGCAGGCCCTTCGACGACGCCGACTACGCGGACGGGAAGTCCGCCTTCCCGGCCGTCGGCACCGGCTCCTTCCCGCGCACGCCGACCGTCCCCGCCGCGAAGAAGGACGTCAAGGTCCCGTCGTGGCTCAACGATCCGACGATGTACCACAACCGCGGCGACTCGACCTTCGCCGGTGAGAGTTCCACGCACGGCGACTTCGGCGGCCTGGACGACCTGTGGACCGAGCGCCCCGAGGTCGTCAGCGGCATGGAGAAGATCTACCAGCGCTGGGTCAGGGACTTCGACATCGACGGCTTCCGCATCGACACCGTGAAGCACGTCAACCTGGAGTTCTGGACCCAGTGGGCCACGGCCCTGGACTCCTACGCGGCCAAGAAGGGCCGTGACGACTTCTTCATGTTCGGCGAGGTCTACTCCGCCGACACGAACATCACTTCGCCGTACGTCACCCAGGGCCGCCTCGACGCCACCCTCGACTTCCCCTTCCAGGAGGCGGCACGGCAGTACGCCTCCCAGGGCGGCAGCGCGCGGAAGCTGGCGGCCGTCTTCGGCGACGACTACAAGTACACGACGGACAAGGCCAACGCCTACGAGCAGGTCACGTTCCTCGGCAACCACGACATGGGCCGCATCGGGTACTTCCTGAACCAGGACAACCCCAATGCCACCGACGCCGAGCTGTTGAAGAAGGACCGGCTCGCCAACGAGCTGATGTTCCTCAGCCGTGGCAACCCGGTCGTCTACTACGGCGACGAGCAGGGCTTCACCGGCGCCGGCGGCGACAAGGACGCCCGTCAGACCCTGTTCGCCTCGAAGACCGCCGACTACCTCGACGACGACCAGCTCGGCACCGACCGCACCCACGCGAGCGACGCCTACGACACCGGCGCACCGCTGTACCGGCAGATCAGCGCCCTCTCCAAGCTCCGCAAGGCCAACCCCGCCCTCGCCGACGGCATCCAGACCGAGCGCCACGCTGCCGACGGTCCCGGCGTCTACGCCTTCTCCCGCACCGACGCCCGGACCGGCACCGAGTACGTCGTCGCCTTCAACAACGCGGGTGAGGCGAGGACGGCGACCTTCGCGACCGGTGCGGCGGGCATGACGTACAAGGGCATCTACGGCACGGACGCCGCCCCGAAGAGCGACGCCGACAGCAAGCTCACCGTCACCGTCCCGGCCGGCTCGGCCATAGTCCTCAAGGCGACCGGCAGGCCCGACGCGCCCGCGGCCAAGCCGACGCTCACCCTCAAGGCCCCCGCCGCCGGCGCCACCGGCACGGTGGAGATCGGCGCCGACGTCGACGGCGGACAGCTCAACCGGGTCGTCTTCGCCGCACAGGTCGGCGGCGGCAAGTGGCGGACCCTGGGCTCCGCCGACCACGCGCCGTACAAGGTCACGCAGGCCATCGGGAAGGACGTACCGGCCGGAACGGCTCTGCGCTACAAGGCGGTCGTGATCGACTCGGCCGGCCGCACGGCGAGCGCGACGGCGGCGAGCACCACCGGCACCCCGCCCGCCCCCGAGACCCCCTCCGCCGCCTCCCGCGACTACGCGATCGTCCACTACAAGCGCACCGACGGCGACTACGCGAACTGGGGCCTGTACGCCTGGGGCGACCTCGCCGACGGCGAGTCCACGAACTGGCCCGACAGCCACCCCTTCACCGGCCGTGACGCCTACGGCGCCTTCGCCTACGTCAAGCTGAAGCCGGGCGCCTCCAGCGTCGGGTTCCTCGTCATCGACAAGGACGGCAACAAGGACGTCTCGGCCGACCGCACGATCGACGTCACCAAGACCGGCGAGATCTGGGTCGAGCAGGGCAAGGAGGCCGTACTCACCGAGAAGCCGGCGGCCGACTACCCGGCGCCGGACAAGTCCAAGGCGGTCCTGCACTACCACCGCGCCGACGGCAACTACGACGGCTGGGGCCTGCACACCTGGACGGGTGCCGCGAACCCCACCGACTGGTCGAACCCCCTGAAGCCGGTGAAGACTGACAGTTATGGTGCGGTCTTCGAGGTACCGCTCACCGACGGTGCCACCAGCCTCAGCTACATCCTCCACAAGGGCGACGAGAAGGACCTGCCCGCCGACCAGTCGCTCGACCTCACGGCGAACGGCCACGAGGTGTGGCTGTTGAGCGGCCAGGAGAAGTACCTGCTCCCGCAGCCCGCCGGGTCCGCCGCCGCGCTCGACCTGACCACGTCCAAGGCGATCTGGATCGACCGGGACACCCTCGCCTGGAACGGCGCCGAGACGGCCGCCTCCACCCAGCTGCTGTACAGCCGGGAGGGCTCGATCGCCGTCGAGGACGGTGCCCTGACCGGCGACGACGCCCGCTGGCTCCGGCTGTCCAAGACCTCCCTCACCGACGCCCAGAAGGCGCGGTTCCCGCACCTGAAGAACCACGCCGCCTGGTCCGTCGACCCGCGGGACCGTGACCGGGTCCGCGAGGCCCTGCGCGGTCAGCTCGTCGCCTCCCAGCGGGCGGCCAACGGCGCCGTCCTGGCCGCGACCGGCGTGCAGATCGCGGGCGTCCTCGACGACCTGTACCCCGGGGCGACGAAGGCCGACCTCGGTCCGACCTTCGACAAGGGCCGTCCGACGCTCGCCGTCTGGGCGCCCACGGCCCAGTCGGTGAAGCTGGAGATCGGTGACTCCACCGTGGCCACCGTCGCCATGAAGCGGGACGACACCACCGGCGTCTGGTCCGTCACCGGCCCGAGGTCCTGGAAGAACAAGCCGTACCGGTACGTCGTGAAGGTCTGGGCGCCCAGCGTCCGCAAGGTCGTCACCAACAAGGTCACCGACCCCTACGCCGTGGCGCTCACCGCGAACTCCGAGCGCAGCCTGGTCGTCGACCTCGCCGACCGGTCCCTGGCGCCGAGCGGCTGGTCGACGTACACCAAGCCCAGGGCCGTACCGCTGAAGGACGCCCAGATCCAGGAGCTGCACATCCGGGACTTCTCGGTGGCGGACAAGACGGTGCCGGCCGAGGACCGGGGCACCTACCGCGCCTTCGGCGACAAGCTCAGCGACGGCTCCAGGCACCTGAGGAAGCTGGCCGAGGCGGGCACGTCGTACGTCCATCTCCTGCCCGCCTTCGACATCGCCACGATCCCCGAGAAGAAGTCCGAGCAGGCGACCACCGACTGCGACCTGGCCTCCTTCCCGGCCGACTCCGACAAGCAGCAGGAGTGCGTGGCGAAGATCGCCGCGAAGGACGCCTTCAACTGGGGCTACGACCCGTACCACTACACGGTCCCGGAGGGTTCGTACGCCAGTGACCCGGACGGGACACGGCGCACGGTCGAGTTCCGCGAGATGGTCAAGGCGCTGAACGAGGACGGTCTCAGGGTCGTCATGGACGTCGTCTACAACCACACGGCGGCCAGCGGCCAGGCGGACACCTCCGTCCTGGACCGGATCGTCCCCGGCTACTACCAGCGGCTCCTCGCCGACGGCTCGGTCGCCAACAGCACCTGCTGCTCCAACACGGCCACCGAGAACGCCATGATGGGCAAGCTGGTCGTCGACTCGATCGTCACCTGGGCCAAGGAGTACAAGGTCGACGGCTTCCGCTTCGACCTCATGGGCCACCACCCGAAGGCCAACATCCTCGCGGTCAGGAAGGCCCTGGACGAGCTGACCCTCGCCGAGGACGGCGTCGACGGCAAGAAGATCATCCTGTACGGCGAGGGCTGGAACTTCGGTGAGATCGCCGACGACGCCCGGTTCGTCCAGGCCACGCAGAAGAACATGGCGGGGACGGGCATCGCGACCTTCTCCGACCGCGCGCGTGACGCGGTGCGCGGCGGCGGCCCCTTCGACGAGGACCCCGGCGTCCAGGGCTTCGCGTCCGGCCTGTTCACCGAACCCAACTCCTCGAAGAACAACGGCACTTCGGCGGAGCAGAAGGCGCGCCTCCTGCACTACCAGGACCTGATCAAGGTCGGTCTGTCCGGCAACCTCGCCGACTACCGCTTCACCGACACCGACGGCAAGGAGGTCACGGGCTCCGAGGTCGACTACAACGGGGCGCCCGCCGGGTACGCGGCCGCCCCCGGCGACGCCCTCGCCTACGCGGACGCGCACGACAACGAGTCGCTCTTCGACGCCCTCGCCTTCAAGCTGCCCACGACGGTGAGCGCCGCCGACCGCGCCAGGATGCAGGTCCTCGCCATGGCCACGGCCACCCTGTCGCAGGGCCCGGCCCTGTCCCAGGCGGGCACCGACCTGCTGCGCTCGAAGTCGCTGGACCGCAACTCCTACGACAGCGGCGACTGGTTCAACGCCATCCACTGGAACTGCGCCGACGGCAACGGCTTCGGACGGGGGCTGCCGCCGGCGGCCGACAACGAGTCCAAGTGGCCGTACGCGAAGCCTCTGCTCGGGACCGTCAAGGTGGGCTGCGAGCAGATCGAGGGCAGCTCGGCGGCGTATCAGGACCTGCTGCGGATCCGTACGTCGGAGAAGGCGTTCTCCCTCGACACGGCGGCCCAGGTCCAGTCGAAGCTCTCCTTCCCGCTCTCCGGGAAGGACGAGACACCCGGCGTGATCACCATGCGCCTCGGTGACCTGGTCGTCGTCTTCAACGCGACGCCCGACCGGCAGGAGCAGAAGGTCGCCTCACTGGCCGGCGAGGGCTACCGGCTGCACCCGGTGCAGGCCTCGGGTGCGGACCCTGTCGTCAGGTCCTCGTCCTTTGACGGGGCGACGGGCACGTTCGCCGTCCCGGGACGCTCGGTCGCGGTCTTCACCAGGGCGCACTGACACATGGGTGGGGCGGTCCGGACACCGGGCCGCCCCGCTCGTGCGTCCGGTTAGGGTGAGCGCTGCTGACGTAGAACAGGAGTGCTCATGCCGCAGATCACCGTCGACTACTCGAACACGATCTCCCTGGACCGGGAGGGCTTCGCCCGGGACCTGCACACCGCGACCGTCGAGATCGCGGCGGCCAAGCCGGAGGCGTGCAAGACGCAGTTCCGGCCCAGCCAGTACACGGCCTTCGGCTACGAGGACCCCGAGGAGCAGGGCCACGCGGTCGTCCACGTCACCCTCGGCCTGCTCGCCGGCCGCACGGACGAGACCAAGGCGAAGCTGACGGAGAAGGTCCTGGAGCTGCTGCGCCGGCACATCGAGGACAACGGCATCGTCCTGCACGCCTCCGCCGAGGTACGCGACCTCGACCCGTCCTACCGCAAGTTCGAACGCTAGGGCCTGTCCGGCGGATCATGCCGGCGTCGCGGGCGCTGGCCGGCCCGAACTGCTTCTTTCAGCCGGCCTGATCCGCCGGACAGGCCCTAGGAAGCCAGCGAGATCAGCCGGCCGACCAGGTCGCTGAAGGGGCCGTCGGCCGGTTCGTCCTTGAGCATGCGGCGCAGTAGCGCGCCCATCTCCTCGTCGCCGGCGGCGCTGACGGCGGCCAGCGCGGCGAAGTCGTGCACGAGCTGCACCTCCAGCTCGGCGCGCGGGATGCGCCGGCCGTCCAGCCAGATCAGGGCCGTGGACTCGGCGAGTGAGATCCAGGAGCGGACGACCAGTTCCAGGCGCGCGGGCGGGTTCACCACGTCCAGATGCGAAAGGATCTGGACATAGGCGGCCTGCCGCACGGAGTCGATGAGCGCGTTCGTGGCCGTGGAGCCGACGGCCGGACCGCCCCGCATCAGCGCCGAGAAACCGGGTCCGTGTTCGTCGACGAAGTCGAAGAAGCGCCGCATCACGCGCAGCAGCCGCGCCCCCAGCGGCCCCTCGTGCGGCTCGACGAAGCGGTCCGCCAGTTCGTCCGAGGCGCGCTTCAACGCGGCTTCGTACAAGCTGAGTTTGCCGGGGAAGTAGTGGTAGACCAGCGGGCGTGAGATGCCGGCGGCCGACGCTATCTCGTCGATGGAGACGTCGTCGGGCGAGCGCTGGCTGAACAGTTCGAGGGCGACGCCGATCAACTGCTGCCGTCGCTCCTCGACTCCCATTCTTCGGCGTACCCCGGTAGTCATGCGAACACCTTACCGATCGAATCCGGCCCCGAACGGACCGGACCGATCACGGACGTTCACATGTCCCCGCACGCCTTCCCTCACATGTCCAACACCAGGCGATCACTCCGCGCCCGCGACACACAGATCAGCATCGAGTCGGCCCGCTCCGCGTCGGTCAGCAGCTCGTCCCGGTGCTCCACCTCGCCCTCCAGCACCCGCTGTTGGCAGGTCCCGCAGAACCCCTGCTCGCAGGAGTACGCGGTGTCGGGCAACTCCGCGCGTACGGCGGCCAGTACGGTCGAGTCGGCGGGGACGGTCAACGTCCGCCCGCTGCGCCGCAGTTCGACCTCGAAGGCGCCGCCCGTCGCGGCGCGGGGTGTGAACCGCTCCAGCTGGACGTGCGGGAACCGCTCCGCCACGGCGGCCATCAGCCCCTCCGGCCCACAGCAGTAGACGGCGGCACCCTCGGGCACCTCCGCGAGGAACCCGTCGAGATCGGGCACCCCTTCCACGACGCTCACCCGGTCCCCGCCCAGCTTCTCGACCTCCTCCAGGAACGGCATCGAGGCGCGGTCCCGCCCGCAGTACAGCAGCCGCCACGGCACGCCCTCGCCCAGCGCCCGCAGCATCGGCAGCATGGGCGTGATCCCGATGCCGCCCGCGACGAACACGTACGACGGGGCCTCCACCAGCGGGAAACGGTTCCGCGGCCCCCGCACCTCCAGTTCCATCCCCTCCCGCACCTGCTCGTGCACCTCGCGCGAGCCACCCCGCCCGTCCGCGACCAGCCTGGTCGCCACCGTGTACGACGAGCCGTCCTCCGGGTCCCCGCACAGCGAGTACTGCCGCACCAGACCCGACGGCAGCACGAGGTCGAGATGCGCTCCGGGCTCCCAGCCCGGCAGGTCGCGTCCCTCCAGCCGCAGTTGGACGACCCCCTCGGCGACCTCCTCCCGCGAGGCCACCAGCACCCGCAGCGCCCGCGACCGGGGCCGCCCGGAGACCGGCTCCTCCAGGGCGGGCATCGGCCACAGCGGGGAGGTCCGGATACGGCGCCGCATCGCGCGCCGGACGAGCAGGGCGGTCCCGGCGAGGACGGCCACAGTACGCAGCTTCGGCATCAGGCGGCACCCTTCGCCGACTCCTGGGCCGTCTCGGCGGCCAGTGCGGCGGGGGAGGAGGCCAGATAGGCGACGGCCTGCTCGGTGGAGCCCTCCTGCGAGGGGTGGTACGCGCGGCTCAGGTACCGGGGAATGGACCTGAGCATGTCCCCGGTCGCCGGCAGCGTGCCCCGTCTGCCCCGGACGTAGAAGTCCTTGAAGGTGGCCCGGCCGTCGACGAGCGTCGGGTCGTTCGCCATGAAGAAACGCGCCCCGCGCTGCCACAGGAAGACCAGCGCGGCGAACGCCGTCGCCCAGGTCCGCACCCGCCGCCGGTAGTCGCCGTCGACATGCATGAACAGGTCGAACGCCACCGACCGGTGCTCGACCTCCTCGGCGCCGTGCCAGCGCAGCAGGTCCAGCATGGTCGGGTCGGCGCCGCGCCGGTCCAGCTCCTCGGCATTGAGCACCCAGTCACCGAGGAACGCGGTGTAGTGCTCGATGGCCGCGATGATCGCCACCCGCTCCATCAGCCACCAGCGGCGCGCCCGGCCCGGCGGCAGCGTGCGGTCGCCGAGCAGCTTCTCGAAGAGCCAGTCGACCTGCGCGGTGTACGGCGTCGGGTCGAGCCCCTGCTCCCGAAGATGCGGCAGCACCTCGTCGTGGGCCTGCGAGTGCATCGCCTCCTGCCCGATGAACCCGATGACGTCCTCGCGCAGCCGCTCGTCCCGGATGTACGGCAGCACCTGCTTGTAGACGTGCACGAACCACCGCTCGCCGGCGGGTAGGAGCAGATGCAGCACGTTGATCGTGTGCGTGGTGAAGGGATCGCCGGGGACCCAGTGCAGCGGGGTGTCGTCCCAGGAGAAGGACACCTTGCGGGCCTTGAGGGGTATCCGGTCCTGCGTATTAGACATGGCGTCAATGTACTGACGGGTAGGGCTGGGGTGAACCCTTGTGCAGCCCCTTATTTACATTCCCGTCAGCAAGCTGGTCCCATGAGCAAGCCGGGGTCCTACTTGAGGCCGTCGATCGAGCGCCCGCTCTCCAGCGTCCCCTTCAGCTCGGCCCGCGCGCCCTGCTTCGCCCGCACCGCCAGCAGACTGCTCTCGGAGCCGCCGCGCACCCCGCCCGTGGCCCGGATGGACTCGGTGTCCCCGGTGCCCGCCGCCAGCAGATACCAGCCGCCCGCCTGCGCCTTCCACAACACCCCCGCCAGCACATGCGGATCACGCGCCCCGCACGCCGGCACGTTCTGCGCCTTCGCCGCCACCGTCGCGTGCGTGGCGCCCGGCGTCCGGAACTGGGCCAGCACCCGCTCGCCACCGCCCCGCCAGGTCTCGGCACGCGAGCACACCCAGTCCGCGGCGCCGGTCGCGTCGGGCAGCGGCTGCCGGGCGTACGCCCAGGCGTTGACCGTGCGCACCCCGGCCGAACGCATCGCACCCAGCCAGCACGAGTACGGCGCCCAGGTGTGCAGTGCCTGTGTGCCGGACACGTCCTTGGTCTCGCCGGGGCGGCCGGTGGTGAGACGGGCCGGGACCAGTTCGGCGAGGTCGGTCAGCAGCCGGGTGCCGGTGCCGTCGGTCACCTGGAGGGCGTTCCACGACGAGCACGCGCCGGTCTGCTGGGCGGCGGGGCTCGCCATCGGCGAGGTGACCCCGTCGGTCACCGTGAGGTCCATCGCCCCGGCGTCCGGCTTCAGCAGGTCCCGCTCGGCCGCCTTCTTCACCCAGGGCGCCATCAGATAGCGGACGTTGCCGTCGGCCCGGCTCAGCACCACCGCGCTCGCCTCCGCCCTGGTCGCGTTGTCGACCCGCGAGAAGTCCAGCGCGGCACCGGCCGTGCCGTCCAGCGGCTCGGCGTAACGGGCGATGCGCAGACCGTCGTAGAGGATCACCACGCGCGCGTTGTCGACGGCGCCCGCGTACAGCAGTTGCGGGGCGCCGGACGGGCCGCCCGACGGGGTGCCCGGCGTCGCCGAGACGGCGACCGTCTCACCGGGGCGGGCCCACACCGCGAGTGCGCGGCGCAGCAGGGCCGAGTCGTCGGCGAGGTCGCCGCGCGCGGGCCACACGGAGAAGTCGGTACGGGCCGAGGACTGCCAGGCCAGCGCCGGGACCTTCGTCAACTGGGCCGGGTCGAGTGCCGCCTCGGCCGCCGGGTTCTGCGCGTACGGGGGTGCGGCGGGACCGTCGGGACCCCAGCCCTCACCGGGCAGACCGAGCAGTGCCCCGCACACCAGCAGCGCCGCCCCGGCGGCCAGCGCGGCCTTCGTGTGCTGCCTGCGCCGCATCAGATCGGTGGGCCTGGCCTGGAGCGAGCACGGGTCGAACTCGGGGGAGTCGAGCAGCGCGTACTGCGCCGGGACGGTGTCGGCCTCCTCCAGCACGTCCTCCACGTCCTCGACGCCGGCCGCCGCGAGAACGTCGCGCACCTCGCCGTCCGGGAGCTTCTCCAGCCCGCGCAGCACGTAGGCCGCCCGCGCCGGGCCGGACAGCGCCGACAGCCGCTGGTCCAGCGCGAGCTCGTCGGCGCCGCCCGACCGGGGGAAGAGGCGCAGGCCCCAGACCTGGGGCAGCAGGGGCGGCAGTTGGGAGCGCTTGGGCCAGGCCAGGCGGCGCAACGGCAGTCCCGCCTCCAGCGCCGTACGCAGGACACGCAGCCGTAGGAAGGCGTAACCGGGGTCGCTGTCGCGGCCGGTCGACTGGGCCGGGATCACAGGCGTCGCCGCGGTCCGGCCCCGAGGCAGCGCACGCTGGGTGAGCGAGTGCGCCGTCACCACACGCCGGTTGCGTCCCAGACTCGGCGGCAACACCAGATAGGCCAGCCGGACCAGCCGCGGATAGTGCTCGACGAGCGCGGCCTCGGCCCGCTCGACATCGACGACCGCCTCGACCGAGGCGGGTCCGGGGCGCGGGGCGACATCCTGTGACTGCACGTTCAGCAGAACGAGCGAACGGACGCGAGGTCACAGGCGGCGGAGGGTGGGCTGTGGTGCGTTGTCGGCTGCCGGCACGTTGTGGCTGGTCGCGCCCCGCGGCGGAGCCGCATATCGATACAGCCCCGCGCCCCTTAGGGGCGCAACTCCCGCGCGTAATTCGTCATCGACCTCTGGTATCGCGGCAAATGGGATGCCAACGCCTCCAGGACCAGCGCCAACCCCTCCCGGTCCCGGCCCAGGCTCGACAGGCACAGCGCCAGCGTTGCCCGTACGGCGTCGTCCAGTTCGTCGGACGGTGCGTCGAGCTCGGGCGTCAACAGCTCGACGCCCTCCTCGGCCCGCCCGATGTTCCGCAGTGAGCTGGACATCTGGATCTTGGCCCGCCGCCCCTTGTAGCCGCTGAGCCCGCGTGCGAGAGCCTCCCGGTACAGCGGTACCGCCTTGTCCGAGTGGCCGGTCGAGTCCCAGGCGCACGCCTGCTCGAAGGGGCCGAGCGGGCTGTCGGCGGGCAGTTCCGCCACGAGCGCGTCGATGGCGGCACGGAAGTCGGCTGCCCGTTCCTCGCCGTAGGTGTCGAAGGTCGCCCATGCGGCGTCCACGCGGTCGTACCAGTCCTGGTTCACCGGCCCACACTCGCACACCCGTACCCGTGAGAGTCTCCTATTTGAGCGCATCGCCCGCCACAGCCGTATGGGAGACAAGGGCCCTTGCCGGGGCTCTGTGCGGCATGGACCGGAGGAACAGATGACATTGACCCGACCGATGCTCGCGCTGACCGGCGCGGTGGCGGTGCTCGCGCTGGCCGGCTGTGGCGCCGGCGGCGACAAGGCGGCCGACGAGCCAAAGACGGCGACCGGCAGCCTGGAGCATCTGGCGGCCATGGCCAAGTGCGACCCGAACATGCAGACCGACGCCGACGAGATCCGGCAGGCCATCTGCAAGAGCGGCAAGGACAAGTACATCCTCGCCACCTTCGCCACCGACCGCGGACAGGCCGAGTGGCTGAGCGGTGCCAAGGACTACGGCGGCTATTACCTCGTCGGCCGCAAATGGGTCGCCGTCGGCCAGGAGAAGACGGTCTCCACGCTCCAGAGCAAGCTGGGCGGAACGATGGAGGAAGGCTCCGAGCACATGAATCCCGGAGGCAGTCACAACAGCGGCGGCCACCACGGCTGACCGTGACGAAAGCCGGCGGTGGGATCTTCTCCCACCGCCGGCTTTCCGTTACCGGTTCAGGACCCTACTGGCAGTCCTGGCCGCTGTTGATGCAGTCGACCATCTGGTTCATCGTGTTCTCGTCGAAGAAGTTGATGAAGTCGTTGTGGTCGGTGATCGCCTTGTGCAGCTGGTCCGGGAAGGAGTCCACCGCGAAGGCGTTCTGGACCTGGCCGTTCTGGATCTGCGGGGGCTCGACGTCGTAGACCAGGCGGACCTGGAGCTGGGGGATCGCCTGGAACCCGTTGGCGCAGCTGCCGTCGCCCTGGACGAACGCCACGTGCGTACGGTGGTTGGCGCTGTCGATGTTCTGACCGTCCCAGCAGCTCTGGAAGTTCGACGTCCGCACCACGGAACTGCCCTCGGGGCAGATCGGGAGCTTGTCGTGCAGCTGGACCTTGTCCTCGAAGCCGGTGCAGCTCCAGTTCGCGTTGGCGTTGGCGTTGCCGTTCACGAAGGACTTGGCGTCACCGGTGATGATGCGCAGGGCCTGCGGCATCGCGACGACATCGCTCGTCTTGTTGCCGACGAACTTCAGCTGGGCCTCGCTGGCCTGGACGATCGTGCCGACGTTGCCGTCCTGACCACCGCCGGGGGCGTTGGCGTCGATGTCGTTCTGACCGTCCTGCACCCGCAGCACCGGCCAGAAGTACGACGACCTGTCACCCTGGTTCTGGCAGGTGGTGTCGCCGTTGGCCAGGTCCTGGTCGCTCGCGAAAGCGTTGTTGGCCTGGTTGCCGACGTAGTCGTGCTGGTGCTGCGCACCGTTGCTGACACCGGGAGCGACGATCACGTTGTCCGAGTTGCGGTTCTCGTTCTCGTTGGTGCCGCAGTTCGTGGTGAAGCTGCCGGTCGAACCGCTGTCCCCGTTCGCGGGGAGGCCGTTCTGGCCGACGCCCAGCTGGGCGTTGCCCTGGACCTGGGTGATGTCGACGAAGTCGTCGGCGTTGGGACCGTTGCCGGCCTGACCGCCGTTGCCGCCCTGGTCCTGTCCGCCGCCGTCCTGACCGCCCTGGTCCTGACCGTCGTTGTTCTGACCGTCCTGGTTCTGGTCCTGACCGTCGTTGTTCTGGTCCTGACCGTCCTGGTTCTGGTCCCCGCCCTGCTGGCCGTCGTTGGTCTCGGCCGGGACGCCCTGGCACTCGGCGAGCTGGTCGAGGCCCTGCGGTCGCTCGCCGCCGGCCCGGTTGATGTTGATGCCGATCCGGTCGAGCGTGGCCACACGCTTGGACTTCAGCGGGCCGAGGATGGCGTTGTTGACGTAGTTGGCGTCCCCCGCCTGGGCCTGCCGCGTCTCGGCGAGACGCTTGTAGGCATCCGTGACCTGCCTGTCGAGCAGCGCCAGCTCCTTGGCGACACCCTGGCGCGCGCTCTTCGGCACCTTCGTCAGCTGCTGGCCGACATCAGGGCAGTTGATCGTCGCGACCTGGGCGTTCGCGGACTTCGTCTGGTTCCACCCAGAGTTGTCCTCGTGCGCCGAAGCGTAGAAATTGGCCCATACAAGCCCGCCCCCACCGAGCGCTAGGGCTGCCGAAGCGGCTATGGCCTTGGTGGCCAGCGGCGTACGGCGTTTTCTTGTGTTGCGTCCCATGGAACTCCTCTGACTTCCTTTTTCGGGGCATCGAGGGCGCCCGACAGGAGTGAAGCGGCTCCCATTCATACGGAGCGCGCCCCAGAGGTGTTCAGCGGTCCCGGAAATAGTTGAAAGATTCGTGAGCACGCCGTGTGCTCAACAGCCCCGGAAACACCGGGAGTTGTTGATCCCGCACCGCGGGTGAATGGCCGGGTCCGTTTTCACCGGCCGTGGTCGAGATACGCGAGAACCGCCAGCACGCGACGGTTGTCGTCGTCCGACACCTCCAGGCCCAGTTTGGCGAAGATATTGGCGGTGTGCTTGGCGATGGCCCGTTCCGTGACGACGAGCCGGTCGGCGATGGCCGCGTTCGTCCGCCCCTGCGCCATCAGCTCCAGCACCTCCGTCTCCCGGGGCGTGAGCCGGGCCAGCGGCTGGTCGTCGGCCGCCCGCCGGGTCAGCAACTGCTGGATCACCTGCGGGTCCATCGCGGTGCCGCCCGCCGCGACCCGCCGTACGGCGTCCACGAACTGGTCCGCGTCGAACACCCGGTCCTTCAGCAGATACCCCACCCCGCCACTGCCGTCGGCCAGCAACTCCCGCGCGTACAACTGCTCCACGTGCTGCGACAGCACCAGCACCGGCAGCCCGGGCTTCCTCCGCCGTGCCTCCAGCGCGCACTGCAGCCCCTCGTCGGTGTGCGTCGGCGGCAGGCGTACGTCGACGACGGCGACGTCCGGCTCCAGCTCGGCCAGTGCGCGCGCCAGCTCGGGGCCGGTCTCGACAGCGGCGGCTATCTCGAAGTCGTAGGCCTGAAGGAGCCGGACGAGTCCGTCGCGCAGCAGGAACAGGTCTTCGGCTAGGACAACGCGCAAGGGATCTCCATGGTGACCATGGTGGGACCGCCCGCGGGCGAGCTGACGGCCAGGACGCCGTCGAATGTACCCAGTCGCCGCTCGATCCCGGCGAGCCCCGAACCGGCCCCGATCACCGCGCCGCCCCTGCCGCTGTCGGTGACGGTGATGCGCAGCATGTCGTCCGCGTGGTGCACGTCGATCCAGATCCGGTCGGCGTCCGCGTGCTTGACGGCGTTGGTGAGCACCTCGCTGACCGCGAAGTACGCCGCCGACTCCACCGGCGCCTCCGCCCGCCCGGGCAGCTCGACGGTCACTTCGGTCGCCACCGGCAGCCGTAGCGCCAACGCCCGTACGGCGTCGCCCAGTCCGCGCTCGGCGAGCACCGGTGGATGGATGCCGCGCACCAGGTCGCGCAGTTCGGCGAGCGCGTCGGCGGAGGACCGGCGGGCCTGTGCGATCAGATGCTTGGCCTTCGCCGGGTCCTTCTCCATCAGCATCTCGATCGTCCCGAGGTCCATGCCCACCGCCACGAGCCGGGCCTGCGCCCCGTCGTGCAGGTCGCGCTCGATACGGCGCAGTTCGGCGGCGGAGGTGTCGACGGCGTCGCGCCGGGTCTCGGTCAACACCCGCACCCGCTCGGCGAGTTCACCCTGGTCGGAGCCGAGGACGGCGCGGGTCAGCCGGAAGTGGACCTGGAGCAGCCGTGTGGTGAAGAAGTGCGCGCAGACCAGCAGGCCGAGTCCGAGAACTCCGGCGCCGAGCGCCGATGCCTGGTCGGTGACCGGCACGAAGCCGTACCAGTACCCGTCGGGGAACACCCTCCAGAGCCCTGCCGCCATCGCGAACCCCTCCAGCGGATAGAACAGCAGCACGGCCGGCAGCAGCGCGGTGACGAAGCCCGCCGTCATGTCGACCGGCAGCCACCGCAGATCCCGCCAGGTCGCCGGGTCGCCCAGCATCCCGAAGGTGCGGGCCCACGGGTTGGCGCCCTGCGGGATCGGCCGGTACGCGGGCGGGATCCGCACCCCGCCCCACTCGGCCGCGAGCACCCGCCGCCAGTCGGCGAACGTCCGTACCCCCGTCAGCACCCACGGCGTCGTGACGATGCCGACGCCGATGGGGATGAGCGCGATGGACACGAGGGACAGCACGAAGCAGAGCACCGACCCCGGCAGCGCGACGAGGGCCAGCGCCAGCCCCCGCAGCGCCGCGAGCCCCATGCCCCGTGCCCCCGAACTCCGGCCGCTTTTCGTGTCATTGGTCATGGCGTCAGTCTTGCCGAGGGCGGCGGTGCCGGTCACTGGGGCGGGGACCCGATCAGGAGGTGGTGTCAGATACACCCCCCGAGCCCGCCAGCACCTTCGCCTCCACCTGCGGATCGAGCCCCTTCGCCGTCCGGTCCAGCCGCGTGGGCGCCGCACCGCCGAGGTCCTGGAGCCATCGCCAGGTGTCGGCGACGGTCTCCTCGACGGGCCGGCAGCGCAGCCCGGTCGCCAGCGCCCGGGACACGTCCGCGCTGTGCAGGGCGTCGTGCAGGTCGCTGCCCGGCGGCACCCACACCGGCAGCTGCGTCCACGGCTCGATGCCCGCGTCGAGGATCACCTCGGGCTCGGTCCAGCGCAGTTCCGCCGTACCCCCGACGGTCGCGACACAGGCGTCGAGCAGGCTGCCCATGGTGGCGTGCCCCTGCGAGCCGACCAGGTTGTACGGCCCGCTCAGCTCCCGCTCCACCGCCCCCAGCGTCCACTCCGCGAGATCACGGACGTCGACGTACTGGAGCGGCAGATCCCGTGGCCCCGGGGCCAGCACGGGCCCGCCGCGGGCGATCCGGGTCAGCCACCACGGCAGCCGCCCGACGTTCTCGTACGGCCCGAGGAGCAGCCCGGCCCGCACGAGAACGGAGTCCTCGGCCCCGAACTCCTCCACGACGGCTAGTTCGGCGCCCAGCTTGTCCTGCGCGTACTCGGTCTGCTCCGCACCGGGCTCGGCGCCCGTCACCACCGGCGCGTCCTCGCCGTACCCCGCGGGCGGCGCCCACTCGTACACCGAGAGGCTCGACACATACACGTACCGCCCGGCGCGGCCCCGCAGCAGCCGCGCCGAGTCCCGCACCGCACGGGGCGCCGCCGACCAGGTGTCGACGACGGCGTCGAAGTCGCCCTCCGTGGCGAGGGCGGCCAGCCCGTCGGGCGCGGTGCGGTCGCCGTGCAACGACCGCACCCCGGCCGGGGGCTCGTGGCGCCCCCGGTGGAAGACGGTCACGTCCCAGCCGCGCCCGAGGGCCGCCTCCACGACGGCCCGCCCGGCGAACTCCGTACCACCCAGAATCAGAAGCCTCATACCGCCGACTCTGCACGCCGCGGGGCCCGGACGGAACAGGGCTCTGCCGTCAGCAGAGGACGGGATCAGCGGCCGACCGGCGGGGTGTACTTGTAGCCGACCCGCCGCACGGTCCGGATCGTGTCCCGGTGCTCGGCGCCCAGCTTGCGGCGCAGCCGGGCGATGTGGACGTCGACGGTACGGCCGTCACCCACATGCCCGTACCCCCACACCGTGGTGACCAGCTGGTCGCGGGTGTGCACCCGGTGCGGGTTGGCCACGAGATGGGCGAGCAGCTCGAACTCCAGGTAGGTGAGGTCGAGTTCCCGCCCGTCGACCGCGGCCGTGCGCCGTACGGTGTCGACGGTGACCAGCGGATCGCCGGCGGCGGGCGCCGCGACCGGCGGCTGCTGGTCGGCCGGGACCAGCACCAGGTAGCCGACCATCGGCGGCTGGCCCGGCAGCGTGGGCAGGGAGTGCGGGGGAGCGGGCAGCCAGGTGGCACCCGGCGGCAGCAGGTCCACCACGTCGATCACCTCGTCCCGGTCCACGGCGCGCAGATGATGCCGGGCACCGGTCGGGGAGGAAAGCGTGGGGGCGGTGGAGAGGGAACGGGTGGTCGCCATGAGAGGTCAGCTCTTTTCGCGCGAGAGGTCCGTTGGGAGACGTACGTCGTTGCGCGCTGGCCGAAGGCCGGGAGGTTACGGCTTTACAGGGCCCGCGCGTTCACGCGCGGCAACACACCCGGTCGAAGTCGTGGTGCTGACGGGAAGGCCAGAAGGGCTCGAGGTCATGGCGACCTGTCGCGGAGTACTTCTGGAAGCTGGCCATGCCCCCATTGAAGCAGAAGGGGGCGCCCACCGTCTCGGTGGGCGCCCCCTCATGGAGCTACTGGGCGGATCAGACCTGGCCGGCCTTCTCCAGCGCGGAGCAGCAGGTGTCGACGAGCAGCCGCGTCACCACGTACGGGTCGACGTTGGCGTTCGGACGACGGTCCTCGATGTAACCCTTGCCGTCCTTCTCGACCTGCCACGGGATACGCACGGAGGCACCGCGGTTGGAGACGCCGTAGGAGTACTCGTTCCACGGGGCGGTCTCGTGCAGACCGGTCAGACGGTCGTCGATGCCGGCGCCGTAGTTCTTGACGTGGTCGAGCGGCTTGGAGCCCTCACCGAGCGACTCGCACGCGGTGATGATGGCGTCGTAGCCCTCGCGCATCGCCTTGGTGGAGAAGTTGGTGTGCGCGCCGGCGCCGTTCCAGTCGCCCTTCACCGGCTTCGGGTCCAGCGTCGCGGAGACACCGAAGTCCTCGGCGGTGCGGTAGAGCAGCCAGCGGGCCACCCACATGTGGTCGGAGACCTCCAGCGGGGAGACCGGGCCGACCTGGAACTCCCACTGACCGGGCATGACCTCGGCGTTGATGCCGGAGATGGCCAGGCCGGCGGCGAGGCAGTTGTCGAGGTGGGCCTCGACGACCTCACGGCCGAAGATCTCGTCGGCGCCGACCCCGCAGTAGTAGCCGCCCTGGGGGGCCGGGAAGCCGCCCTTGGGGAAGCCGAGCGGGTAGCCGTCCTGGAAGAACGTGTACTCCTGCTCGATGCCGAAGATCGGCTCCTGCGCGGCGAACTTCTCCGCCACCTCGACGAGCGCGGCACGGGTGTTGGACTCGTGCGGCGTCATGTCGATGTTGAGGACCTCGCACAGGACGAGGATGTCGTCGCCGCCGCGGATCGGGTCCGGGCAGGTGAAGACCGGCTTGAGGACACGGTCCGAGGAGTGGCCTTCGGCCTGGTTCGTCGAGGACCCGTCGAAGCCCCAGATCGGCAGCGCGTCCAGACCGGCGGGCTCGCCCGCGATGATCTTCGTCTTGGAACGCAGCTTGGCCGTCGGCTCGGTGCCGTCGATCCAGATGTACTCAGCCTTGAAGGTCACGGGCCACATCCTTCGGGGGTGGGTCTAGGCGCACTTGCGGGTGCTGCGGCGCTGCGGCACTGAGGCGCCGCACTTGATGCCCGCGAGCCTGTCAACAGGCGATTTCCCGATCATTGCCCGAATGTGAACCCCGTGTTACCGGCCGACGGTGTGGCGAGCTTCACGCCCGCCCGTACACAGGCGGGGTCCCGCCGCCCGTGGCCGCGGGCGGCGGGACCCCTGACACGTACTGCGTCGTTACCGGCGCCTCACCCCACCTTCTCGATCACCGCTCGCCGGATCAGGAACTTGCCGGCCTCCCGGACCTGCTCGAACGCCGCGTTGTTGAGCAGCACACAGCTGCCGGAGACCGAGGTGACCTCCACCGTCGTGGACTTGTTGTTGTCCAGGTTGGTGACCTTCAGCTTGGTACCGGCCGGGAACTGGTTGCTGGAAGCGGCCGGAGCCCCGCCCTCACCGGACAGCGTGACGGTCGACCCGTTGCAGACCTGCTCCCCCGAGGCCGCGGCCCCGCCGCCGGCGTCCCCCGCGTTGCCCGCGTTCCCGGTGTCCCCCGCGTTTCCGGCTTCCTCGGCGCCACCCACATCTTCGGCGCCCCCCGCCGGAGCGCTCGGCGCCGCCGGCTGCGCGGCCTGGGAGTCCTGAGCCGACTCCCCGGCGGCGCACCCGGACGCCTCCTGCTGAACCTTGATCTGCGCGATCACGGCCTCACGGTTGGCGATCCGCGCCTCGGACTGGGCGTCGGGATTGGCCCGCTGCCCGTCGATGAACCGCTGGTTGTTGCCGAGCGCGGTGGCGAGCCCCTGGCAGACGGCCGAGTCCCCGGCGGACTTGACCGTCGGCGTCTGCGAGGCGTTCGAGGTGCTCGCCATGACGAAGGCACCGCCTCCCGCCACCGTCACCGCACTCACCAACAGCGCGAGCTTCTTCTTCGTACTGACAGTTCTCCTACGCGACATGCGCGCCTCCTGAAGAGGTCGGGGAGCGTACGCCGCTATGTACGAGATACCGAACGAAGTTACTCAGTGGTCATACGAGTCACTCAAGTAACCTGCGTCACACTCGCCCTGAGGCCCTCTCAGCTGCCCCTCGTTCTCCCTCAGTCGCCCTCCCGTGCCAGCGCGTCCCGCACGGCCTCCTCGCTGCGCCCCACCACGGCCGTACCGTCCTGCGCGGTGATGATCGGCCGCTGGATCAGCTTCGGATGCTCGGCCAGCGCCTTCACCCACCGATCCCGCGAACCCGCGTCCCGGGCCCACTCCTTGAGCCCGAGCTCCTTGGCCTCGGCCTCCTGGGTCCGGGTGATGTCCCACGGCTCAAGACCCAGCCGATCGAGCACCTCCCGGATCTCGTCCTCGCTCGGCACGTCCTCCAGGTAACGGCGGACGGTGTACTCGGCCCCTTCGGCGTCGAGCAGGGTGAGGGCGCTACGGCACTTGGAACAGGCCGGATTGATCCAGATCTCCATGCCGCTCACGGTATCCCGAGCCGCTCGAACCGATCCCCGACCGGGCCGTCGGCCACCCTCCCGAGCCAGCCGGTGTTCGAATTCCCGCCACCTCAACCACACCTCCCGACCCCGTCGTGACACGGCCACAATTTCGTTGCTGACCAGGGCATTTCAGTGAGCGCTCGCAGCCCCCGATTGTCAGTGCCGGGCAGTAAACTGTAAGCAGTGTTCGAGAGCGTCGCCGGGCCAGCCGGCCGGCGCTCCACCGCGACAGGAGGATGCCTGTGCCCGCTGCCGCACTGAAGCAGAAGCCGGCCCGTAAGCCGCTGCCCACCCAGTCCACCGCGCAGCACCCGGTGCTGCTCGACCTGCCGTACGCGCCCGTGGAGAAGCGGCCGCTGCCGCCGGGCCGTCCGCGCGAGTGGTACATCACCCACAACCGCCGCCTCAAGGCCCTGCGCCTGGCGATAGCCCTCCTCGACACGGGCGTCTACATGCCCAACCAGGCCCGTAACGAGACGATCCGGAGCACCGCGGAGACGATCGGCGTCCACCCGCCGTCGGACACGACGTGCCACATGGTGCGGGCGCTCATGAGGTACTCCAGGTAAGCCGCGCGCCGGGTGCCCCGACCGCCGGTCGGGGCACCCCTCTCGGCGGCCCTACGCCGACAACTCCCGCTGCAACGGCGTCGGGAACCGAGGCGTCACCCGAGCCGCCCCCACCCAC
>NZ_JAKEIP010000032.1 GCF_021474425.1 Streptomyces muensis
GCTCCGCCCCTTCGACCCCGCCAGGGGGCTCTGCCCCCTGGACCCCCATCGGCCTTCGGCCTCGTCCTCAAACGCCGGACGGGCTGAAGATGCCTGGCGGAGCCCCCTGCAGGTGGGTGGGGGATCGGGATGGCGAGACTCGTCCTCACGCGCCGGGCTGGCCGGCGTGCACCTGGTCGGGCTGTTTCTCGCTTTGTGCCAGTTGATGTGGCCACCAGACCTTCGGGCCAATGTCCAGGAACAGGGACGTCACCAGGATCGAGCGGACGATGAAGGTGTCCAGGAGGACGCCCAGGGCTACGGTGAAGCCGATTTCGGCGAAGGCGACCATGGGGAGGGTGCCCAGGGCGGCGAAGGTGCCGGCGAGGACGAGGCCGGCTGAGGTGATGACCGCGCCGGTGGCGGCGAGGCCGGTGATGACGCCGGGGCGGGTGCCCTGGTGGGCTGCTTCCTCGCGGATGCGGGTGGTGAGGAAGATGTTGTAGTCGATGCCCAGGGCTACCAGGAAGACGAAGACGAAGAGGGGGAAGTCGGTCGACTCGCCCGCGTAGTCGAAGAGGTGGCGGAAGGCGAGTGCGCTGATGCCGAGGGCGGCCGCGAAGGACAGGATCACCGTGCCGATCAGCAGGAGCGGGGCGATCAGGGCGCGGAGCAGGGCGCAGAGGATCAGCAGGACCACCAGCAGGACCAGCGGGATGATCAGTATGTTGTCGTGGGTCGTCGCCTCGTCCATGTCGAGCAGTGCCGCCGTACCGCCGCCGACCTGGGCATCCGCGTCCGGTACCGCGTGGACGGCGTCGCGGACTCGTTCGACGGTCTGTTTCGCGGCCTCGCTGTCGGCGGGGGCGGTCATCGTCGCCTCGAAGAGCACCTTGCCTTCGTAGGAGGGTTCTGTGCCTGGTGGGAGGCCGAGGGAGGTGGGGACGACGCCCTCGGTCGCGGCCACGGCTCGGCCCACCTGTACGGCCTGGGCCTGGTTGCTGATGATGACCAGGGGGTCGCCGCTGCCGGCCGGGAAGTAGCGCTCGGAGATCTCCTGGCCGGTGATGGAGTCGGGTTTGTCCGTGAAGGCGTCGGCGTTGCTCAGGCCCTCGGCGCGGAGCTGGATCAGGCCGAGGGAGCAGACGGCGAGGGCGATGGCCGTGACCGTCCAGACCATGCGGGGACGGTGGGCGATACGGCGGCCCATGCGGGCCCAGATGCCTCGGGTCTCCGGGTTCTCCGTGCCCAGGTGGGGGATCACCGGCCAGAAGATCCAGCGGCCGAAGATGACCAGGAGGGCCGGGAACAGGGTGAGCATCGCGATCAGGGCCACCGCGACGCCGATCGCCGCCACCGGGCCGAGGCCGCGCGTCGAGTTCATCTCCGCCGCCAGCAGCACCAGCATGCTCAGCACGACGGTCGCGCCGGAGGCGATCACCGCCGGGCCCGCGCGGTGCAGGGCCAGGGCCATCGCCTCGTGGCGGTCCTCGTGACGGCGGAGTTCTTCCCGGTAGCGGGCGACCAGCAGCAGTGCGTAGTCCGTGCCCGCGCCGAAGACCAGGACCGTGAGGATGCCGGCGCTCTGGCCGTTCACCGTCAGGCCCGCGTGTTCCGCCAGGAGATAGATGAAGGCCTGCGCGCTGAACAGGGCGACGATCACGGCGACGAGGGGGACCAGGAGCAGGGTCGGGCTGCGGTAGGTGATCAGGAGCATGACGATGACGACCGCCATCGCAGAGAGCAGCAGGGTGGAGTCGATGCCCTCGAAGGCTTCGGAGAAGTCGGCGGAGGTGCCGCCGGGGCCCGTGATGTGCACGGCGAGTCCGGCACCGCCCGTGCCGACGACGTCCCTGATGGAGTCGACGGCGGGCGCGATGCGTTCCCAGCCCTTCTCGTCCATCGTGATCGGGACCTGGACCTGGGCCGCCTGCGGGTCCACCTCGCGGTTGAAGACCGGGCCGCGGGTCTCGGCGCCGCGGATGCCGTGGTCGGTGAGCTGCTTGAGCCGGGCGACGTCCTCGGTGATCGCCGCCCGGTCCTGGGCCGTCAGGCCGCCGTCACGGGCGTAGACGACGATCGCCGGGATCTGCTCCGGCCTGAAGTTCTCGGAGACTTCCAGGACTTGGGTGGATTCCGCGGACCCCGGCAGCCAGGACGCCGCGTCGTTGTCCTGTGCGTCGGTCAGCTTCTGTGCGAGCGGCGCCGTCAGGAACAGCGCCAGCAGCCACAGCACCAGCACGACCCACTTGGCACGCCGCCCGCAGACCAGATGCGCGACACCGCGGTTCTTCTTCATATCCACCCCCGCGACCGCGCCCCGTAAGGGGTGCGCGACCGGGACATTTGCGGCTCCGCCGGGCGGGCACGACCCGCCGTGGACGGTCCGCGGCGAACATACGACCGTTTCCTTCCCGGACCGATGCTGCTCACCCCCGGAGGGCATGGCAGGCTTGGGTCATGGCCGTGCAGATCAACCCCAGCATCCTGTCCGCCGACTTCGCTCGCCTCGCGGACGAGGCGAAGGCGGTCGAGGGAGCCGACTTCCTCCACGTCGACGTCATGGACAACCATTTCGTCCCGAACCTCACGCTCGGCGTGCCGGTCGTAGAGTCCTTGGCCCGTGCGACGGACACCCCGCTGGACTGCCATCTGATGATCGAGGCCCCCGATCGGTGGGCGCCCCAGTACGTCGAGGCGGGGGCCTCCTCCGTCACCTTCCATGTCGAGGCCGCCGCCGCCCCCGTGCGGCTCGCCCGGGAGATCAGGGCCAAGGGCGCCCGCGCCTCCATGGCGCTCAAGCCCGCGACGCCCATCGAGCCGTACGAGGATCTGCTCCCCGAACTCGACATGCTGCTGATCATGACGGTCGAGCCGGGCTTCGGTGGTCAGGCGTTTCTCGACATCATGCTTCCGAAGATCCGCCGCACTCGCGAGTTGATCAGCAAGCACGGCCTTCAGCTGTGGCTCCAGGTGGACGGCGGGGTCTCGGCCGCCACCATCGAGCGGTGCGCCGAGGCGGGCGCGGACGTATTCGTGGCCGGTTCGGCGGTGTACGGGGCCGAGGACCCCGCCGAGGCGGTACGTGCATTGCGCAAGCAGGCGGAGGGCGTCACGAAGACCGCCGCCTGGGCATGCGACCACTGAGCCAAGGGAACGTGAACGGCGCCCATCTGGGCGGATCAAGAGCGCCGGATCTGCAAGGATGAACGGCGAATCCAGAGTGTGAACAGCAGTGAGGAGATCGCCGTGTCGGGTATGTCGGCGGGCCGGTCAGCCATGCGGATGGGACCCGCTGAGCTGGTGCAGGCGGCGGCCATGGCCCGCCGCTTCTACCTCGAGGGCAAGTCCAAGATCCAGATCGCGGAGGAGTTCGGCGTCAGCCGCTTCAAGGTGGCCCGGGTCCTGGAGACCGCTCTCGAACGGGATCTGGTGCGCATCGAGATCCGAGTCCCGGCCGAGCTGGACGCGGAGCGCTCGGACGCGCTGCGCGCCCGTTACGGCCTCAGGCACGCCGTCGTGGTGGAGTCCCCGGCCGAGGCCGAGGAGACGCCCGACCCGGAGAACCTGGGAGAAGTGGCCGCCGACCTGCTCGGCGAGCTGGTCAACGAGGGGGATGTGCTGGGCCTGGCCTGGGGCCGGTCCACCATCCACATGGCGGCCGCCCTCGACCGGCTGCCGCCCTGCACGGTGGTGCAGCTGACGGGCGTGTACGACGCCGGGACCGCCGAGCGCGGTTCCGTGGAAGCCGTACGACGGGCCGCGCAGGTCTCCGGCGGCGACGCGCACCCCATCTACGCGCCGATGCTGCTGCCGGACGCGGCGACCGCGGCGGCGCTGCGCCACCAGACCGGGATCGCCCGGGCCTTCGAGTACTTCGACAAGGTCACGGTCGCCTGTGTCTCCATCGGCTCCTGGGAACCGGGCATCTCGACGGTGCACGACATGCTCAGCGACGAGGAGCGGGCCCACTACGCCTCGCTCGGCGTCGCCGCCGAGATGTCCGCGCACCTCTTCGACGCCGAGGGGCGCCGGGTCGGACGGGACCTCGGGGAGCGGTGCATCACCGTCAAGGCGGACCAGCTCCGCCGTATCCCGGAGGTCGTCGCCATCGCGGGCGGGGCGCGCAAGGCCGCCGCGATCGACGCGGTGCTGCGCTCCGGGCTCGTCACCAGCCTGGTGACGGACACCTCGGCGGCGGACGTGCTGATGACGGCGGGTACGACCCCGAAGTCGGCGCTCAACAGGTCCGACCCGGACGGACAGTGACGGTGTGTCAGCGGGGGGCGGCCGGTGGCCGCCCCCTCGTTCATCGACGATCACTACGAACTCGGCGGTACTGAGATGACGGACCTCGCGGTCACGCTGGACCTCGACGGGGTGACGGACAAGGCGGGCCTGATGGACCGCTGTGCCCTGACCCTGGAGTTCCCCGACTGGTTCGGCCGCAACTGGGACGCCCTCGCCGACAGCCTCTCCGATCCCTCCGTGTGGCCCGCGGACGCCGCGGACGGGCTGCTGGTCGT
Source organism: Streptomyces muensis (assembly GCF_021474425.1). Lineage (GTDB taxonomy): Bacteria > Actinomycetota > Actinomycetes > Streptomycetales > Streptomycetaceae > Streptomyces > Streptomyces muensis. The sequence continues at coordinate 4,506 of NZ_JAKEIP010000032.1, forward strand.
CGTACGGAACTGGCAGCCGTACGCGAAGGCGCGGCCCGAGGAGTGGGAGATCGCCCAGGAGGTGTTCTCCGCGGCCGTGGACCGGGCGCCGTCGCTCACTGTCATGCTCGCTCTCGGAGGATCCTCCTAAGGCCCCTCTGACCTGCTTGTATGAAGCGACCGTGCATCACGATCCGGTCAGCATGGGACAATGAAGTACGTGCTCTTCTCCCCTGGCTGACCTGTCCGGGGGCCACCTCTGATCGACTGGGATGTGCAGCACGTGCGTTTCCTCAATGACATCCAGCCCGCGTACGACCTGACGTACGACGACGTCTTCATGGTCCCGAGCCGCAGCGCGGTCGGCTCGCGGCAGGGCGTGGACCTCAGCTCCCCGGACGGCACGGGCACCACGATCCCGCTGGTCGTCGCCAACATGACCGCCATCGCCGGCCGCCGGATGGCCGAGACGATGGCCCGGCGCGGCGGCCTGGTCGTCATCCCGCAGGACATCCCGATCGACGTCGTCACGGACGTCGTCTCCTGGGTGAAGAGTCGCCACCACGTCCTCGACACCCCCATCGTGCTGGCCCCGCACCAGACCGTCGCCGACGCGCTGGCCCTGCTGCCCAAGCGCGCGCACAACGCCGGTGTGGTCGTCGACGACGACTTCAAGCCGATCGGTGTGGTCACCGACGCCGACCTGTCCGGCGTCGACCGCTTCACCCAGCTCGAAGTGGTCATGTCCCGCGACCTGCTGCTCCTCGACGCGGACCAGGACCCGCGCGAGGCCTTCAACACCCTCGACCACCACAACCGGCGCTACGCCCCGGCCGTCGACGCGGACGGCCGCCTCGCCGGCATCCTCACCCGCAAGGGCGCCCTGCGCGCCACGCTGTACACCCCGGCCGTCGACGCGAACGGCAAGCTGCGCATCGCGGCCGCCGTCGGCATCAACGGCGACGTGGCGGGCAAGGCCAAGCAGCTGCTCGACGCGGGCGTCGACACCCTCGTCATCGACACGGCGCACGGCCACCAGGAGTCGATGATCGCCGCGATCCGGACCGTGCGGGCGCTCGACCCGAAGGTGCCGATCGTCGCCGGCAACATCGTCGCCGCCGAGGGTGTGCGGGATCTGATCGAGGCGGGCGCCGACATCGTCAAGGTCGGGGTCGGTCCGGGTGCGATGTGCACGACCCGCATGATGACCGGCGTCGGCCGGCCGCAGTTCTCCGCCGTGCTGGAGTGCGCGGCCGAGGCGAAGAAGTACGGCAAGCATGTGTGGGCCGACGGTGGTGTGCGGCACCCGCGTGACGTCGCCATGGCGCTTGCCGCTGGTGCGTCCAACGTGATGGTCGGGTCCTGGTTCGCGGGGACGTACGAGTCGCCGGGCGACCTTCAGCAGGACGCCAACGGGCGGCTGTACAAGGAGTCGTTCGGCATGGCGTCCGCGCGTGCCGTGGCCAACCGTACGTCGGAGGAGTCGGCGTACGACCGTGCCCGTAAGGCGCTGTTCGAGGAGGGCATCTCGACCTCCCGGATGTTCCTCGACCCGGCGCGGCCGGGAGTGGAGGACCTGATCGACTCGATCATCGCGGGTGTGCGGTCGTCCTGCACGTACGCCGGTGCGGGGTCGCTGGAGGAGTTCGCGGAGAAGGCCGTCGTCGGCATCCAGAGCGCGGCCGGTTACGCCGAGGGCAAGCCGCTGCACGCCAGCTGGAGCTGACGCCTCGTCAACGCCGGTTCGCCCAATAGCTCGGGTACGGCTGTGTGAGGGCGGCCGCGGGTTCGTCGTGGCTGGTCGCGCAGTTCCCCGCGCCCCTTTAGGTGCGTGCAGTGGACGCCCCTTCAGGGGCGCGGGGAACTGCGCGACCAGCCCCCACGCAGCCGCACCTTGCAATGGTCGAAAGCCCCCCTGCAACGAACGTTCACCCAGTCGCCAGACACGCAATGATCATGCGGGCATACGCAAGGTTGCTGCATTTCATCCGCAACGTCACTCCTCATAGGCTGTCGCCTCGTACGTGGCGTGGCAGGGACCCCGCTCGGTCGGGTTCCTGCTGTCGCAGGGTGCCGCCGGTCCCCGCCGCGCCGAGAGGCAGCGACGAAGGAGTCAGCGCGTGCTCGACCAAGGCGCACCACCGCAGAACCGCCCCCAGACCGGCCCACCGTCCCCGGGCGTCGGCGCGCGCCTCATGCGTCGCAAGCCGGTGGAACACCTGGTCGCGGAGGGTGGCCAGGGTGAGGGAGGGTCGCTCAAGCGCTCCCTCGGCATGTGGCAGCTGACCATGATCAGCATCGGTGCCACCCTCGGCACCGGCATCTTCGTCGTCCTCGGCGACGCCGTCCCGGAGGCCGGCCCGGCCGTCACCCTGGCCTTCGTGATCGCCGGTCTGACGGCGCTCTTCTCGGCCCTGTCGTACGCCGAACTGGCCGGCAGCATCCCGGTCGCCGGCTCCTCGTACTCGTATGCGTACGCAACGATGGGTGAGCTCGTCGCCTGGGTCTGCGGCTGGTGTCTGGTGCTGGAGTACGGCGTCTCGGTGGCCGCGGTAGCCGTCGGCTGGGGCGAGTACCTCAACGAGCTGCTCGACGGGACGATAGGCGTCACCATCCCGTCCGTGCTCTCCTCGGCGCCCGGCGAGGGCGGGATCATCAACCTGCCCGCGCTGATCGTCGTCCTGCTGGCGATGGTGTTCCTGCTCGGCGGTGTCCGCGAGTCCGCACGCGCCAACACGATCATGGTCGCCGTCAAGATCGCCGCGCTGGTGCTGTTCTGCGCCGTCGGCTTCATGGGCTTCAAGTCCGGCAACTACTCGGACTTCATGCCGCTCGGCATGGCCGGCGTGAGCGCCGCGGGTGCGACGCTCTTCTTCTCGTACATCGGCTTCGACGCCGCCTCCACCGCCGGTGAGGAGGCCAAGGACCCCAAGAAGGACCTGCCGCGGGCGATCATGCTGTCGCTGATCATCGTGACGGCGCTGTACGTGCTCGTCGCGGGCGTCGCCGTCGGCGCCTGGAACTGGACCAAGTTCGAGGGCTCCGAGGCCTCCCTCGCCGCGATCATGAACGACGTCAGCGGCCAGAGCTTCTGGGGCACACTGCTCGCCCTCGGCGCCGTCATCTCCATCGCGAGCGTCGTCCTGACCGTGCTCTACGGCCAGACCCGCATCCTCTTCGCGATGTCCCGCGACGGCCTGGTGCCCAGGGCGCTCGGCAAGGTCCACCGGAAGACCGGTGCGCCGCGGCTCAACACGATCATCGTGTCCCTGTTCTGCGGTGTGCTCGCCGCCCTCATCCCGCTGGGCAAGCTCGTCGACGCCACCAGCATCGGCACGCTGTTCGCCTTCGCGCTGGTCAACATCGCGGTGATCGTGCTGCGCGTGAAGCGGCCCGAGCTCGAGCGCACGTTCAGGGTGCCGTTCGGGCCGGTGCTGCCGGTGCTGGGCTTCCTGTTCTGCGCGTACAACATGTTCAGCCTCGACACCGTGACCTGGGTGGTCTTCGGGTGCTGGATGGCCGCCGGACTCGTGTTCTACTTCCTGTACGGCTATCGCCGTTCCCGTCTTGCCGCGCAAGCAGCCACGCCAGAAGTGAAGTGAACCACCCGCAGTGCTGAACGATCTCGACGAACGCATCGTGCACGCCCTCGCCGAGGACGCCCGCCGCTCCTACGCGGACATCGGGCAGCTCGTCGGCCTGTCCGCGCCCGCCGTGAAGCGGCGCGTGGACCGGCTGCGCGCCACCGGGGCCATCACCGGCTTCACCGTACGGGTGGACCCGTCGGCCCTCGGCTGGGAGACCGAAGGGTTCGTCGAGATCTACTGCCGCCACAACACCTCGCCGGAGACGATTCGGCGAGGGCTCGAGCGGTATCAGGAGGTCGTCGCCGCGTCCACCGTCACCGGGGACGCGGACGCGGTCGTGCAGGTGTTCGCCTCGGACATGCGGCACTTCGAGCGGGTGCTGGAGCGGATCGCGGGGGAGCCGTTCGTGGAGCGGACCAAGTCGGTGCTGGTGTTGTCGCCGTTGCTGCGGAGGTTCTCCTCCGGGTCGCCGACGTAGCGCTCCGCGGGGTGGGCAGGGTGAGGGGGGTGCCTCGTCATGTCGTTCCTCGTCTGCGGCTTCGTTGTGGCTGGGCGCGCAGTTCCCCGCGCCCCTAAGGGCGCTAGTGCCTGCGTCTATTTCGCCTGCGCTCCCGCGCCAGGGGCGCCTACCATCGGTGCCATGACCTGGCGACATTGATCCACCAGCCGTGCCTCCCGAGGGCCGCCTCGGGCGCCGTACATCCGGTGTCCGAACAGTCCCTGCGGGAAGGCCTCATGACACTCTCACCTGCACGCGTGCCCGCCACCGGCGTCCGCCGCCTCACGGCCACGCTGTACGGCTACTCGTTCCTCGACGACTTCGTCCTGCTCTACCCGGTGTACGCGCTGCTGTTCGCCGACACCGGTCTGTCGCTCTGGCAGATCTCCTCCCTGTTCGCCCTGTGGTCGATCACCGGCGTCCTGCTGGAGGTCCCCTCCGGCGCCTGGGCCGACACCGTGTCGCGGCGCCGGCTGCTGTGGATCGGCCCGCTGCTCACCGCCGTCGGCTTCGCACTGTGGGTCGTCACCCCCTCGTACTGGGCCTTCGCGGTCGGCTTCGTGCTGTGGGGCGCCGGCGGAGCGCTCGGCTCCGGTGCGCTGGAGGCGCTGGTGTACGACGAGCTGGACCGGCTGGGTGCCGCCGACCAGTACGCGAGGGTCATGGGCCGGGCCCGGGCCGCGCGACTGGTGGGCACGATGGGCTCCGCCGGTCTCGCGGGGCCGGCCTTCGCGCTCGGCGGTTACCCCGTGGTCGGCGCGGCCAGCATCCTCGTCTGTCTGCTGACCGCCGCCACGGCGACCCGGTTCCCCGAGCACCGGGTGCGGCCGGCCACGGGGGAGGAGAGCTGGGCGACGACCCTGCGGACCGGGCTCGCCGAGGTCCGCGCTGACCGTTCCGTACGGGGTGCGCTGCTGCTGATCCCCGCAGTCGCCGCCGTCTGGGGCGCCCTCGACGAGTACACCCCGCTGCTGGTCCGGGACATCGGCGTCGCCGAGGCCACCGTCCCCTATCTGATCCTGCTGATCTGGGCCGGCGTCACCGCCGGAAGCCTCCTGACCGGACCGGCCGAACGCCTCGGCACGAGGGGACTCGCGGTACTGCTCGCGGCCGCCGCCCTCGCCATGGCCGTGGGCGCCGTCGCCGGCTCGGTGGCCGGCATCGCCCTCGTGGGCCTCGCCTTCGGCGGGTTCCAGGTGGCGGAGGTCCTCGCCGACGTCCGTCTCCAGCACCGCATCGACGACTCCCGCAGGGCCACGCTCACCTCCGTCGCGAGCCTGGGCACGGAGTTGGCCACGGTCGCCACGTTCGCCCTGTACGCGCTGCTCGGCACGGAACTGGCACACAGCACGGTGTTCGCGGTGCTGGCGATCCCGTACCTGGTGACCGCGCTGGCGCTGACTAGAAGTCGGGCCGCCACGGCACGACCGTGAAGTCCCCGGTGCCCTTCTTGACCCTCTCGAAGGGCGCCGAACTCACGCACTTGGGCAGCTCCTTGGTCTCGACGGGGTTGCCCGTCGACGCCCAGCTGTAGCCGAGCCGGTCGCGGTTGCCGAGGTCGTGGACGGTGACACCGACCCGCTTGCCCTCGGCGCCCGGCAGGTCGGAAGAGGTGATGACGCCGGACACGACCGCCACCTTGCCGCCGGTCAGCAGACAGTCGACCTTCGCCTTCGCCCGGGCGCCCTCGCCGTCGAGGTAGTGGCTGAACTCGAAGGTGCCGGTGGCCTTCGTCGGGTCGGCGGTGTCCTTGGCCGCCAGATGCGCGTCGAAGGAGAACGTGATGTCGTCCCCGGCCGAGCGGTACAGCTTCGCGGTGCCGGTGAGCGCGGCGGCCTCCCGCTGCCGGGATGCGTCCGAGTGCGACGCCGTGGCGGCCGAGGCCGCCCCGGCCGTGAGCAGCAGCGCGGAGCCGAGCACGACGATCTTGGTGAAGTGGTTCATCGCGGTCCTTTCGGCAGGTCAAGCGGACGGTTCCCACTCTCCCGGCGCCATGCTCGCGGCACATCGCGCCGGAGACGGGTCCCCGCCTCCGCCGCCAGGCGGGGACGCCGCAGAGCTCTGCGCCGCTGGGACGAGCGGGCCTACGCCCGAGGTCGCGCAACGAATCGCCGCCCACCCCCTCGTGCACGCAACGAACCGCTCACCGGCGCGCAACGGCTTCTTCTTGTCCGCCCTGGTCGGGCGCCCGTACCGTCTACGTGGCCCCCACAACCACCCCTCCACCCCGGTGAGGAACACGCATGCGCACCGCCCTGCTCCAGAGCTCCGGCCGCCCCGGCTCGACCGTCGAGAACCTCAAGGTTCTCGACGAGGCCGCGGGGCGTGCCGCCGCCGCGGGGGCGGGGCTGCTGGTCGCGCCGGAGATGTTCCTGACCGGGTACGCGATCGGCGACGACATCGGCCGGCTCGCCGAGCCGGCCGACGGTGAGTGCGCGGACGCCGTCGCCGAGAGCGCGACGCGGCACGGTCTGACGATCGCCTACGGCTACCCGGAGCGGGCGGGCAGGGCCGTGTACAACTCCGCGCAGCTGATCTCCGCCGACGGCACCCGGCTCGCCAACTACCGCAAGACCCACCTCTTCGGCTGCTTCGAGCGCGACCACTTCACGCCGGGTGAGACGCAGGTCGTCCAGGCCGAGGTCGACGGCGTCCGCGTCGGCATCCTGATCTGCTACGACGTCGAGTTCCCGGAGAACGTCCGCGCCCACGCCCTCGCCGGCACCGACCTGCTGATCGTGCCGACCGCGCAGATGCATCCGTTCCAGTTCGTCGCCGAGTCGATGATCCCGGTGCGGGCCTTCGAGAACCAGATGTACGTCGCGTACGTCAACCGGGTCGGGCGGGAGGGGGAGTTCGAGTTCGTCGGCCTCTCCACCCTCGCCGGCCCCGACGGAGTCGCCCGCACCCGCGCCGGCCGCGCCGAGGAACTCGTCCTCGCCGACGTCGACCCCGTCCTCCTCGCCGCCTCCCGCGAGGAGAACCCGTATCTGAAGGACCGCCGCCCCGGCCTCTACGGGTCGCTCGTCTGACATCCCCCCAGCCTCACCAGCAGCTTCTGCAAGGAGTCCGCACCCCATGACGTCCACGGTGCCCAACGCCGTCCAGCACGCCGACGAGCAGCAGCCGCCGATCACCATGTTCGGCCCGGACTTCCCGTACGCGTACGACGACTTCCTCGCCCACCCGGCCGGGCTCGGCCAGATACCGGCGACCGAGCACGGCACCGAGGTCGCGGTGATCGGCGGCGGTCTGTCCGGGATCGTGGCCGCGTACGAGCTGATGAAGATGGGGCTCAAGCCCGTCGTGTACGAGGCCGACCAGATCGGTGGGCGGCTGCGGACCGTCGGCTTCGACGGCCCCAACACCGAGGGACTCACCGCCGAGATGGGCGCGATGCGCTTCCCGCCGTCCTCCACGGCGCTCCAGCACTACATCGACCTGGTCGGCCTGGAGACCCAGCCCTTCCCCAACCCCCTCGCCGAGGCCACGCCTTCGACCGTCGTCGACCTCAAGGGCGAGTCGCACTACGCCGAGACCATCGACGACCTGCCGCAGGTCTACCGGGACGTCGCCGAGGCCTGGAACAAGTGCCTCGAAGAGGGCGCCGACTTCTCCGACATGAACCGCGCCATGCGGGAGCGGGACGTGCCGCGCATCCGGGAGATCTGGGCGAAGCTCGTCGAGAAGCTCGACAACCAGACGTTCTACGGCTTCCTCTGCGACTCCGAGGCGTTCAAGTCCTTCCGGCACCGCGAGATCTTCGGCCAGGTCGGCTTCGGCACCGGCGGCTGGGACACCGACTTCCCCAACTCCATCCTGGAGATCCTCCGTGTCGTCTACACCGAGGCCGACGACCACCACCGCGGCATCGTCGGCGGCTCCCAGCAGCTGCCGCTGCGCCTGTGGGAGCGCGAGCCGGAGAAGATCGTCCACTGGGCCTACGGCACCTCGCTCGCGAAGCTGCACGAGAACGGCGCGCCCCGCCCGGCCGTGACCCGGCTGCACCGCACCGCGGGCAACCGGATCACCGTGACCGACGCGAACGGCGACATCCGTACGTACCAGGCGGCGATCTTCACCGCCCAGTCCTGGATGTTGCTGTCGAAGATCGCCTGCGACGACTCGCTCTTCCCGATCGACCACTGGACCGCCATCGAGCGCACCCACTACATGGAGTCCTCGAAGCTCTTCGTGCCCGTGGACCGGCCGTTCTGGCTGGACAAGGACGAGGAGACCGGCCGGGACGTCATGTCGATGACGCTCACCGACCGTATGACGCGCGGCACCTACCTCCTCGACGACGGCCCGGACAAGCCCGCCGTCATCTGCCTCTCCTACACCTGGTGCGACGACAGCCTGAAGTGGCTGCCGCTGTCCGCGAGCGAGCGGATGGAGGTCATGCTGAAGTCGCTCGGCGAGATCTACCCGAAGGTCGACATCAGGAAGCACATCATCGGCAACCCGGTGACGGTGTCCTGGGAGAACGAGCCGTACTTCATGGGCGCGTTCAAGGCCAACCTCCCCGGCCACTACCGCTACCAGCGGCGCCTGTTCACGCACTTCATGCAGGACCGGCTGGACGAGGACAAGCGGGGCATCTTCCTCGCCGGTGACGACATCTCCTGGACGGCCGGCTGGGCCGAGGGCGCCGTCCAGACCGCGCTGAACGCGGTCTGGGGCGTCATGCACCACTTCGGCGGTGCCACCGACGCGACCAACCCGGGGCCGGGCGACGTCTACGACGAGATCGCGCCTGTCGAGCTGCCGGAGGACTGACCGGCGTTCACGCGCGAACCGCTGCCGGACCCGGATCAGTCCGGCAGCGGCGTGAGCATCATGCGTCCCGCGAACCCCACGGCCGCGTCCAGCCGCTCGGTGAACTCCTCGGCGACGTCGGGCAGTCGGCGCAGCGCCCACAGTGCCCGCGCCGTCGACCAGGTGGCGTCCCGGGCCCGCTCCAGGCTCCAGGAGCCGAGCAGATGGGTGAGCGGGTCGGCGATCTGGAGCAGGTCGGGACCCGGCATCAGCTCTTCGCGGACGTGCTCCTCCAGCGAGACGAGGAGATCACCCACCCGATCGAACTCGTCCTCCAGATCGGCGGGTTCGCAGTCGAGGCTACGACAGGCGTCCACCACGGCGAGCGCCAGATCGTGGCCGATGTGCGCGTTGATGCCCGCGAGCGCGAACTGCAACGGACGTACGCCGGGATGCCGGCGCATCTGGAACAGGGGCCGCCAGCAGGCGGGCGGGCGCCGCTCGTCCTCGGCCCGCTCCACCGCCGCGAGATAGCGCTCCGCGAACCGCACGTCCAGCGTGATCGCCGCCCGCGCGTCCGTGAACCGGCCCTCGTCGATGTGCCGGTCGACGGCCTCGGTGACGGTGAGGTAGACGCGGTTGAAGACGGACACTCCGTCGCGTTCGGGCAGGGTCGCGTGGAGGGCGCGCATACGGGAGATGACGGCGTCCACGGGTGTGGTGAATTGTTCGCATTGCGCCATGGGGGCAGAGTCCCAGCTCTAGGCTGGCGGAAGTGTCGGCGGGCCCGGCGCTTCCCCAGAACGGGGGAACGCGCCCGCCGTTGGGGGAGGGGGAGCAGGACGGTGCCAGGCTTACGTGCCCAGCGACTGGCCGCACGCAGGTCCGAGCGCAGGAGGGCGGCCCGGCGCCATGCCATGGTCGTGGCGGCCTGCGTCGTGGTCGCCGTCGGCACCGCCACCGGCATGATCTCCGCACTCGACGGCAGAGGGCGCTCCGACGAGGCCGGGCCGCCCGAGGTGACGCGCTCGCCGAGCCTGGACTCCCTGCCCCTCGTGCCCTCGCCGTCCCTGTCGGTCACGAAGTCCCCGTCCCCGAAGCCGACTTCACCGTCCCCGAAGGAGAAGAAGGCCGGCCCGGCGAGCCCGGCGCCCTCCCCGACCAGGACCGAGAGGACTCGGCAGCCGACCGTGGTCTCCGCCCGTCTCTACCGCCACCCGGACTCCCAGGTGCTGGAGTGGGTCCGCGGCAACGCCGCGGACCCGCGCCACGCCGTCATCGCGTCCCGGATCGCCGCCCAGCCGGCCGCCGTGTGGTTCGCCGACTTCACGCCGGACACCGTCACCGCCCGGGTCCGCGCGGTCACTTCGGGCGGCTCCGCGCTGGGGCGGGTGCCGGTGGTGGTGCCGTACGCGATACCGGACCGCGACTGCGGCGGGCACTCCCAGGGCGGGGCGCCCGACCTCGACGCCTACGACGCCTGGATCGACAGGTTCGCCGCCGGGCTCGGCTCCTCCGACGTCATCGTGATCCTGGAGCCCGACTCCGTCGCCCAGTCCGAGTGCCTCTCCGCCACCGAACGCGCCGACCGCTTCGCCTCGTTGGCCCGCGCGGGCCGCGCCATCAAGACGGCGAACCCCAAGGCACGTGTCTACTACGACGCCGGGCACTCCGGCTGGCACGCGCCCGGCAAACAGGCTCAGTGGCTGCGACAGGCCGGCGCCGCCTCGTCCGCGTCCTCCGACGGCGTCTTCAGCAACGTCTCCAACTTCCACGCCACCACCGCCGAGATCGCCTACGACCGGCAGGTCCTCGACGCCCTCGGCGGCCCCGCGAGCCTGGGTGCCGTGATCGACACCAGCCGCAACGGCGCCGGCGCCCCCGCCGACGGGGAGTGGTGCGACCCCGCAGGGCGCAAGCTGGGCCGGGCGCCGACGCTCAGCACGGGGGAGTCGCGGATCGACGGCTACCTGTGGGTGAAGCTGCCCGGGGAGTCGGACGGCTGCAAGGGCAGGCCGGGGACCTTCACCGCGTCGTACGCCTACGACCTGGCGCGCTGAGCCCCGTCGCCGCTGTCACTCTCGTCGCCGGACCGGCCCTCCTCGTCGTAGGACGACGTGCCCTCGTCGAGCAGCGGCTCCTGCGTCTTGAGGTGGGCCGGGGCGAAGGCCCGCAGCGCGTGGTAGCCGGTGATGACGACGAGCGTGCCCAGGGCGATGCCGCTGAGCTCGAAGGTGTCGGTGAACTCCATGGTGACGTTGCCGACGCCGATGATGATGCCCGCCGCCGCCGGGACGAGGTTGAGCGGATTGCGCAGGTCGACCTTGGCGTTGATCCAGATCTGCGCGCCGAGCAGGCCGATCATGCCGTACAGGATGACCGTGATGCCGCCGAGGACGCCGCCCGGGATCGCGGCCACGACCGCGCCGAACTTCGGGCAGACGCCGAAGAGCAGCGCGAAGCCGGCGGCGGCCCAGTAGGCGGCGGTCGAGTAGACGCGGGTCGCGGCCATCACGCCGATGTTCTCGGAGTACGTGGTGTTGGGCGGGCCGCCCACCGCCGTGGAGAGCACGGAGGCGACGCCGTCCGCGGAGATCGCGGTGCCCAGCTTGTCGTCCAGGTTGTCGCCGGTCATCTCGCCGACCGCCTTGACGTGCCCGGCGTTCTCGGCGACCAGGGCGATGACGACGGGCAGCGCCACCAGGATCGCCGACCACTGGAAGGACGGGCCGTGCAGGTCCGGCAGGCCGATCCAGTCGGCCTTCGCGACCCCGGAGAGGTCGAGCCGCCAGTGGTCGGTGAGCTTGCCGCTCGCGTCCACCGAGTGGATCTTCCCGAAGATCCGGTCGAAGGCCCAGGAGACGCCGTAGCCGAAGACCAGACCCAGGAAGATCGCGATCCGGGACCAGAACCCGCGCAGACAGACCACCGCGAGCCCGGTGAACAGCATCACCAGCAGCGCCGTCCACTGGTCCTGCGGCCAGTACGTCGAGGCCGTCACCGGGGCGAGGTTGAAGCCGATCAGCATCACGACGGCGCCGGTGACGATCGGCGGCATCGTGGCGTGGATGATCCGCGCGCCGAACCGCCGCACGGCCAGACCGACCAGGAACAGCACGACGCCCACGACGAGGACCGCGCCGGTGACGGTCGCACTCGTACCGCCGTCGGCCCGGATGACCGCCGCGACCCCGACGAAGGAGAGGGAGCAGCCGAGGTAGCTGGGCACCCGGCCGCGGGTGGCGAGCAGGAAGACCAGCGTCGCGACACCGGACATCATGATCGCCAGGTTGGGGTCGAGCCCCATCAGGACCGGCGCCACGAAGGACGCGCCGAACATGGCCACCACGTGCTGGGCGCCGAGCCCGACGGTGCGGGGCCACGAGAGCCGTTCGTCGGGGCGGACCACCGCTCCGGGCGCCGGCGTGCGTCCGTCGCCGTGCAGTTTCCAGCGGACGCCGAGATCCATGGTGCGGTTTCGCTTTCGTCGTGCGGGTGGGTGACCGGACCATTGTCAGGTACGCCGTGAGACGCGCCGACCGGGGTGGGCCGCCGCTGACCAGGGCCGACCAGCGGGCCGACCAGAGGGCCGATCAAGCATACTGAGCGACCGCTTAGGATGAGGAGAGTCATCCCGTACGTCCCAGGAGTCCCGCACGTGACCGCCGAAGCCCTCACCGCCCCCGCCCTCTCCCACGGCCGGCTCGTCCCCGTCACCGTCCACTTCGACGACCTGGACGCGCTCGGACTGCTGCACAACGCCCGCTACCCGCTCATGGTCGAGCGGGCCTGGGCCCAGCTGTGGCAGGAGCACGGCTTCCACTTCGAGGGCGACTGGGCGGCCGCCGGGGACGCCTGCAACGCCGTGAAGGAACTGCGCATCAGCTACGAGGCACCGGTCACCAAGCCGGGCGCCTACGCCGTCCACCTCTGGCTGGAGCGGCTCGGCAACACCGGACTGACGTACGGCTTCCGCTTCTGCTCGGCCGACGGGGCGGTCACCTACGCCCACGGCAGCCGGGTCCTGGTCCGGCTGGACGCCGGGACGTTGCGGCCGGCGCCGTGGAGCGAGGGCTTCAGGGCCGCGGGTCGGGAACTGCTGCGTCCGGCCGGCTGACCTTCGGGCGGTCGCGGTCACCGGCGCGCAGGACGCGCGCGAACAGGACGAGGCCGAAGGACAGCACGGTCACCAGGCAGAAGGACACCATCAGACTGGTGGCCTGGGCGATCCCGCCGATCGCGCTCGGCGCGATCAGACCCGAGGTGTACGTGATCGTGGCGACGCCCGCGATGGCCAGCGAAGGGTTGTTGCCGCTGCGGCCGGCGGCCGCGAAGCAGAGCGGCACGACCACCGCGATGCCCAGACCCAGCAGCGCGAACCCGGTCATCGCCACGGCCGGCTGGTCCGACACCACGATCAGCAGACCGCCGAGTGTCGCGAGCACACCGCTGAACCGGACCGTGCGCACGGCGCCGTAGCGGTCCACGATCCGGTCCCCGGCGATCCGGGCGAGCGCCATGGTCAGGGTGAAGCCGGTCGTGCACGCCGCCGCCAGTCCGGCCGAGGTCTCCAGCTGGTCCCGCAGATAGACCGCCGACCAGTCCAGGCTCGCGCCCTCCGCGAAGACCGCGCAGAACCCGACCGCGCCGATGAGCAGCGCCGACTTCGGCGGCAGCGCGAACCGGGGCGGCGGCTCCTCGTCCTCGGCGGGCTGAAGGTCGAGCACCCACTGGCAGGCCGCCACACCGAGGACGGTCAGGGTCACCGCGGCCAGCGCGTGGTGCAGCCGGGCGTCCGAACCCAGGTGGGCCGCGAGGGTGCCGGCCGCCGAGCCGATCAGGGCGCCCGCGCTCCACATGCCGTGCAGCCCGGACATGATCGACCGGCCGAGACGGTTCTCGACCTCGACGCCGAGCGCGTTCATCGCCACGTCCGCCATGCCCGCGGTCGCGCCGTAGACGAACAGCGCCAGGCACAGGGTCAGCAGGTTGGGGGCGAGGGAGGGCAGGACGAGGGCGAGGGTCCACAGGGCGATCAGTCCGCGCAGGGCGTTCCGGGCGCCGAAGCGGTGGCTGATGCTGCCCGCCAGCGGCATCGCGACGGAGGCGCCGAGCGCGGGAAAGGCGAGCGCCAACCCCAGCTGGCCCGCGCTGACCCCGGCATGGTCCTGGATCCATGGCACCCGTGTCGCGAACGAGCCGGTGACGGCGCCGTGCACGGCGAAGACGGCCGCCACGGCGTACCGGGCGCGCTTCACCTCGCGCAGGTCGTAGACCACCTCACCCATTGTCCGGCCCCTCCCGGTCCTCGCTCCGCGCGGACTTCGTTCCCTGTGCACTGCACTCTGTGTTGACGCCGCGCGTAAACTATCAGGGTCCCTGCCTGATAGATAGGGGATATCCCGGCCGCCCGCCGCACGCCCCCGCCGATCTGGAAGGATCCCGGCATGCCCGCATCCCCGAGCACCGCCCGGGCCATCAACGACCGGCTCGCCCTGCGACTGCTCCAGCAGGAGGGCCCGCTGACGGCAGGGCAGTTGAAGCAGTTGACCGGCCTGTCCCGGCCGACCGTCGCCGACCTCGTCGAACGCCTCTCCGCCGCCGGCCTGATCGCGGTCGCCGGCGAGGCCGGCGAGCAGCGGCGCGGTCCGAACGCCAAGTTGTACGGCATCGTCGCCGACCGCGCCCATCTGGCGGCGCTGGACGTCCGTACCGAAGGCGTCTCCGTGGTGGTGTCCGACCTGGTCGGGGCCGTGCTCGCCGAGGCGTCGGTACCGATCGGCGGCGACACCGGGACCGGGCCGGCGGTGGAGCAGGCGGTCACGCTCGTGGAGCGGGTAGCGAAGGAGGCGGGAGCCGACCGGCTCCATACGGTGGGGATAGGCGCCCCGGGCCTGATCGACCCGGCGAGCGGCGAGCTCCGTGTCTCCACCGGCCTGCCCGAATGGCACCGCCGCCTGGTCGAGGCCCTCCAGGAAAGGTTCCCCGAGGCCCGCGTCAACGTCGAGAACGAGACCAACCTCGCCGCCCTCGCCGAACAGCGCGACGGCGTGGCCCGCGACCGCGACACCTTCGTCCTGCTCTGGCTCGGCCACGGCACGGGCGCCGCCGTGGTCCTCGACGGTGCGCTGCGCCGAGGAGCCTCCGGCGGCACCGGCGAGATCGGCTTCCTGCCGGTACCGGGCACCTCGGGACTGCCGTCGGCGGTGGACTGCGAGGGCGGGTTCCACTCCCTGGCGGGGTCGGCGGCGATCGTGGAGTTGGCGGGGGCGCACGGGTTGCCGACCGAGGGCGCGTCGGCGCACGAGCCGCCCGCCGCCGGGGTGGTCAGGGCGGCTGTGGGGCTGGTGGGCGCAGACGACGCCGAGGCCGCCGAGTCCGTGAGGGCCTCCGGCCAGGAACGCGACATCGCCTCCGTGGACCGTTTCCTCGACGCCCTCGCCGACCGTCTCGCCGTGGGGGTCGCCTCCGTCGTCGCCATCCTCGACCCCGGCTGTGTCGTCCTCGGCGGGGAGGTCGGACAGGTCGGCGGGGAGGTGCTCGCCGGGCGGGTGGAGCAGCGGATCCGACGGATGTCGCCGTTGGCGACCGTGGTCCGGCCCACCGGCCTGGGCGGCGCCGCCGTCCTGCGCGGAGCACTGCTCACGGCGCGGGACGCCGCGCAGGACGAGCTGTTCGGGCCGCCGGACCGGTGACCCGGACCAGGCAGGCCCTGGTCAGACCCCCTGCCCACCCCCGAACCGCCGCTCCAGGTACTCCTCGAACGTCCCCTTGCCCACCGCCTGCCCCGGCGCCAGATGACCGCCCGAGCGGAAGCCGTCGTACGCCTTCCCCCGCAGCGGCACGCGCAGCACGACGCGCCTGCGGCCCGTCGCCTCGAGGTACGCGCGGGCCAGCGAGTCGAAGGTCCGCACCTCGGGCCCGCCCATGTCCTCGACGCGTCCGGCCGGGGCGTCCAGTGCCAGTTCGGCGAGGCGGGCCGCGACCTCCGCGACCTCGACGGGCTGGTCCTTCACTCGGGCCGGCAGCAGCATGACCGGCGACTTGGCGAGGATCCCCAGCACCCGCACCACCAGATCGTGGAACTGGGTCGCGCGCAGCACGGTCCAGCCGAGCCCCGACTCCTCGACCAGCCGCTCCACGGCGAGCTTGGCCTTGTAGTAGCCGAAGGGCACCCGGTCGACGCCGACGATCGAGATGTACACGAGGTGCCGCACACCGGCCCTGCGCGCCGCCGCGATCAGACGCGCCGCCGCCTCCTCGTCACCGCCGCCCGCCGAGGTCGCGCAGTGCACGACCGTGTCCACGCCGTCCAGCGCCGCGTCCAGGCCGGGCCCGCCCTTGCGCAGGTCGACGGCGTACGGCTGGGCGTGCCGGCTGAGCACCCGCACCTCGTGGCCGTCCGCCCGCAACCGCTCGGTGACGAGCCTGCCGAGTGTGCCGGTGCCGCCGGTCACGAGGATCGTGGTCATGCTGTTCAGCCCCTTCGGACGCCGGGCACTCCCGGCTGGAGCACCCCTCGTCAGCTGGGACCGAGTACCCCGCGTGAAATGTGACACCCGGGGACGGCCGCGCCGCCGACTCCGTCACGCCCGCGCCAGCTGACGGCGTACGAAGTCCAGCTTGTCCGGGTTCACCACGGCCCACGCGTGCGCGACCAGACCGTCCCGCACGTCGAAGGCCGTCACCGAGAGCAGCGTGTCGCCCTCCCACGCGGCCAGCGCGGCCGCGCCGTTGATCTCCACCGCCGTGAATTCCACACCCGCCAGGAAGGTCCGCGTCGCACCCGCCAGGAAGCGGAACACCTTGTCCCTGCCCTCGATGGGCCGCCGGGCCGCCGAGACCTTGCCGCCGCCGTCGCTCGACCAGACGACGTCGGCCGCCAGCAGCTTCTCCAGGCCGCCGAGGTCGCCGTCGCGTGCCGCCGTGAGGAACGACCTGACCAGCTCCTCCTGCCGCTCCCGGGACGGCTCGAACCGCGCCCGCTCCTCACCCACCCGCTGGACCGCCCGCCGGTACAGCTGCCGGCAGTTGGCCTCGGACAGCTCAAGCGCCTCGGCGATCTCCCGGTGCCCGTACGCGAACGCCTCCCGCAGCACGTACACGGCGCGTTCCGTCGGCGTGAGCCGCTCCAGCAGCACCAGCATCGCCATGGACACGGCGTCCCGCTGCTCGGCGGACTCCAGCGGTCCGAGTACGCCGTCCGAGGTGACCACGGGCTCCGGCAGCCAGGGCCCGACGTACTGCTCGCGCCGGGCCCTGGCCGAGGTCAGCCGGGTGAGGCAGAGGTTGGTGACGACCTTGGCGAGCCAGGCCGCCGGGTACTCGATCGCCGTGCGGTCCGCGCCGCTGAAGCGCAGATACGCGTCCTGGACGGTGTCCTCGGCCTCGTCCGCGGAGCCCAGCATGCGGTAGGCCAGGCCGAACAGCCGGGGTCGATGGGTCTCGAACTCGTCGGCGGTCGCGGTGGTCATGCCCCTCACCCTGCCAGAACCGCGAGGGGCGGGCGTTGGGAGACCCGGCGGCGGGCAAGGGCCGTCGTCACCGCCGCCGGGCCGACTGCGCGGGGCTCAGCAGGCTCCGAGGTCCTGCCACACACCCCACTCGCCGGTGGTGCCGGGTTCCTCGCCCTTCGTCCACCACCTGGCCTTCCACGCGTGCCCCTCATGGGACACGGCGCTGCCTCCGCCGTACTCCGTCGTGGCGCTCCAGACGGGGTTCGCGCACTCTCCACTGGAAGAGGTGGGAGAGGGGGACGGGGTTCCCGATCCCGGCTCGACGACGGTCGTGCCGCGTGCCAGATCCCCGGCCAGCGCGTAGGTCCTCCCGCCGAACGTCACCGTCCAGTTGGACGGCGTCGACACCGGCAGGTGGTACACGAGGTCCAGCTCCACGGACGCCCCCGGCGCCAGCGTCTGCCAGCCCGGCAGCTTCAGGGACACGCGGTGGTGGTCGCCCTTCAGCCCGCCGACGTTGCTCCCCGTGTGATCGCTGCGGATCACCGAAGTCCCCCAGCCCGACTGGTCCTTGGCGTTTCCTGGCGCCGAGGTCCCGTAGTCGAACTGGAACTCCGTGCCGCCGGGCAGCGTCGCCGTGGAGTTGTTGGTGATCCTCAGCTTGGGGCTGATGGGGTAGTTGGAGTCGCCGAGCGGGAACTGCCCGAAGTCGACGTCGATGTCGAGTGCCTCGGCCGGCAGGTCGACCGTCGACCGCTTCGCGCCGTACGGGCCCGCCGACCTGAACTTCTCGTACATCGCGGAGGTCAACGTCGACCCCGGCTCGAACTGCCCCTTGCCCGCGTTCCAGCCGTAGTCCCCGGCCAGCTCCCACACCATCGTGCCGCCGATGCCGTGGTCGACGACGTAGTCGGCCTTGGCGTTCACCGACTGCTCGTCCTCGGTGGACAGGAACACCTTCTTCTCCGCGTTCCACAGCCAGGGCGCGACCAGGGTCGAGTCGTACTTGCGGGCGTACGTGCCGGTCAGCCGGGTCCCGGCCGGGAAGCCGTACTTGGTGACGTAGTCCCCGACGATCCCCTTCTCCAGGTTCTTGGCGTGCCACATCGGGTTCGAACCGGCCGGTGACTCCTTGCCGTCGGTGTCGAGGTCGTGCCAGAGGTTGTCGATCCCGACGGCCCCGTCACCGCACCTGGTCAGCCCGGAGCCCGCCGGACAGGTCGTCGAGGCCGCTCTGCCCCACAGTCCGTCCGTGCCGCCCGTGACGTTCTTGAATCCCCGGGTGTAGTAGGGGAGTCCGATGTTGATACGGCCCGCGGGCATCGAACCGCGGAAGTAGTGGTACGCCCAGTCGGT
Organism: Streptomyces muensis; assembly: GCF_021474425.1. Classification (GTDB taxonomy): domain Bacteria; phylum Actinomycetota; class Actinomycetes; order Streptomycetales; family Streptomycetaceae; genus Streptomyces; species Streptomyces muensis. The sequence continues at coordinate 23,141 of NZ_JAKEIP010000032.1, forward strand.
GTTCAGATAGCCGATTCCGCCGTACTGGGACGTGGAATAGACGCCCGCCGCGGCGAGTTCGGCGTCTTTCCCGTCGTCGAAGAGCGAGGCGTTCGGACCGACGTACTCGTTCCAGGCGCCGTGCAGGTCGTACGACATGATGTTGACGTAGTCCAGGTACTTCTGGACCTGGAAGGTCTCCATACCGCGCAGCAGATATCCCGAGGAGGGCGCGGCGACGGAGAGCAGATAGTGCCTGCCGTCCGCCGCGCCCGCGCGGTCGAGCTTCTCGCGGAGCGTCTTCATCAGGGCCGCATAGCCCTTGACCAGGCCGGACCTGCGGGCGTTGGAGACGGACCAGTCGAACGGGTGGCCCGCGTCCTTCATGGACGTCGGGTACTCGTAGTCGATGTCGACGCCGTTGAATCCGTACTTCCTGATGAACCCGACCGCCGAATCCGCGAACGTGTCGATGCCGGACTGATTGACCGAACCGTCGGCGTTGGTGGCCATCGAGTAGAAGCCACCCGAGTTGACGCGCGTGCCGCTGTCGTCGAAATAGCCGCCGGTCTCGGCCCAACCGCCCACCGAGATCAGCGTCTTGACGTCCGGGTGCTGCTTCTTGAATTTGTTCAGCAGGTTGAAGTGGCCCTTGTAGGGGAATTCCGGGTCCGTCTCCGCGCCGTTCACGCCCGGCCAGGTCATTCCCGTAGCCGGGTTCGTCGCACTGTCCGTGCCGACGGAGATCCTGTTGCCGCTGTCGATGTGCGCGAAGGCGTAGTTGAGGTGGGTGACCTTGTCCCAGGGGATGTCCGGGGCGAGGTAGGCGGGCGTGCCGTCCCTGCCGGTGCGCCAGCCGGTGAAGTAGCCGATCACCCGGCGCTGGTGGTCGGCGCCCATCTTCTCCCGGCCGGCCGAGTCGTAGACCGAGCAGTACGGGACGTCGACGCCCGGCGTCCGGTAGAGGCCGTCGGGGCGGCAGGACTCCTGGTCGGCGGCGTGCGAGACGTTCGCGGGGAGACCGGCGAGCACCAGGCCGGCGATCGTGCCGAGGGCGGCGAGCAGGGCGGGTCTCGCGCGGTTGCGTGAAAGGGACAGCAAGTCGGTTCCTCTCCACGGAAGTTGCGCAGACCCTAGAGAGGACTAGACCAGTGCGTCAATAGGTATGGACCAATCCCTGGCAGAGGTCCGGTCGGACGGCCTGTGAGCCACCCCACAACATTCACCCGCATGGACATGGATCGGGCGTGGCACACTGGCCCTGTACCAGAAGCAGCGCACTCCGGGGTCGGTGAAAGTCCGAACCGGCGGTTACAGTCCGCGACCCGGTCGCTTCCAGCGGCCGGTTGACCAGGTGAAATTCCTGGACCGACGGTTAAAGTCCGGATGGGAGGCAGTGCGCGGCGGGCGGGCATTCGTGCGCGCCGCCGTATCGGTTCGCCCCTGTGGCGAGCCCTGTTCGGCGTCGCCCTCGGTGTTCCTGCTCGTACATTCTGTCGTCATCGACAGCCCCGGAGTCCGTGCCCGAATGAGGCAGGAGGACCCGGGAAGTGTTCACCGGAATCGTCGAAGAGCTGGGCCACGTCACGGCTGTCGAGACCCTCGACGACGCCTGTCGCTTCCGACTGCGCGGCCCCGTCGTCACCGAAGGCGCGCAGCACGGGGACTCCATCGCCGTCAACGGCGTCTGCCTCACGGTCGTCGAGCACGAGGGCGACGAGTTCACCGCCGACGTCATGGCCGAGACCCTGAACCGCTCCAGCCTGGGCGTCCTCACCGTCGGCTCCCGCGTCAACCTGGAGCGCCCCACCGCCGTGGGCGCCCGCCTCGGCGGGCACATCGTGCAGGGCCACGTCGACGGCACCGGCGAGGTGCTGGAGCGCAAGCCCTCCGAGAACTGGGAGATCGTCAAGATCTCGCTCCCCGCGGACCTCTCCCGGTACGTCGTCGAGAAGGGCTCCATCACCGTCGACGGCATCAGCCTCACCGTCGTCGACGCCGGGCCCGACTACTTCACCGTCAGCCTCATCCCGACCACCCTCGACCTGACCACGCTCGGTCTGAAGCAGCCCGGCGACCCGGTCAACCTCGAGGTCGACGTCATCGCCAAGTACGTCGAGCGGATGCTGGGCGACCGGCTCTCCTCCGAAGGGGCGACGGCGAAGTGAACTCGCTGAACTCCGAGGCCTTCACCCTGTTCGGCCAGCACATCCTCTGGTCGGACATGGTCGGCAACCTCTTCGGCCTCGCCGCCCTCGCCCTCGGCTGGCGGCGCTCCATATGGACCTGGCCCGTGCAGTTCCTGGCCGGACTGATCCTCTTCGGCGCCTTCTTCGGCCACCTCACCGGCAGCGCGGGCAAGCAGGCCGTCGTCATGCTCGTCGCCGCGTACGGCTGGTGGCAGTGGCAGCGCGGCAAGGGCCAGAGCGAGGACGGCCACATCAGCGTGCGGTTCGCCACCTGGCGCGAGCGCGGCGCGATGGTCGCCGCGGCCGCCGCCGGCACCGTCGCGGTGGCACTGCTCTTCAAGGCCTACCCCACCCTGTCCTGGGACCCCTGGCCCGACGCCTACATCTTCGTCGGCACCATCGTCGCCATGTACGCCCAGGCGCGCGGCATGGTCGAGTTCTGGTTCGCCTGGCTCCTCGTCGACCTCGTCGGCGTCCCCCTCAACTTCGCCAACGGCTACGCCTTCTCCGGCTTCGTCTACGTCATCTACGGCGCACTCGTCCTGTGGGGCATGCGCGACTGGTGGCTGCGCTCCCGCAAGGACGCGCGGCCCGTCCTGGAAGGAGCGCCGGCATGACCACGGCACCCGTTCTGTACCGCACCGAAGGCGTCGAGGACCTCACGCTCGACCCGATCGAGCAGGCCATCGCCGACATCGCCGCAGGCCGCCCGATCGTGGTCGTCGACGACGAGGACCGGGAGAACGAGGGCGACCTCGTCATCGCCGCCGAGCACGCGACCCCCGAGATCGTCGCCTTCATGATGAGCGAGTGCCGCGGTCTGATCTGCGCGCCCATGGAGCCCGAGGAGCTTGAGCGGCTCGAACTGCCGCAGATGGTCGCGGACAACACCGAGTCGATGAAGACCGCCTTCACGGTCTCCGTGGACGCCTCCGCCGCGCACGGCGTGACCACCGGCATCTCCGCCTCCGACCGGGCGACCACCCTCCAGCTCCTGGCGAGCGGCAAGGCGGAGCCCTCCGACCTCGTCCGCCCGGGCCACATCTTCCCGCTGCGCGCCCGTCCCGGCGGCGTCCTCGTCCGCGACGGCCACACCGAGGCCGCCGTCGACCTCGCCCGCCTCGCGGGGCTGCGCCCGGCCGGCGCCATCGTCGAGATCGCCGGCGAGGACGGCGAGATGCTGCGGCTGCCCGAGCTGATCCCGTTCGCCCGCAAGCACGGCCTGACGATCATCTCCATCGAGGACCTGATCGCCTACCGCCGCGCCACCGAGCACCCGGAGCCGGCCGAGCAGGAGCCCACCCCGGCCGAACAGCGGCCCGCCCTCGTCGAGCAGCGGCCGCCGGGCGAGCCGGCCGTCCGCCGCGAGGCCGAGGTCCACCTGCCCACCGCCCACGGCGCCTTCACGGCGTACGGCTACCGCTCCACCGCCGACGGCGTCGAGCACGTCGCGCTCGTGCACGGCGAGATCGGCGACGGCGAGGACGTCGTCGTCCGCGTCCACTCCGAATGCCTGACCGGCGACGTCTTCCACTCCCTGCGCTGCGACTGCGGACCCCAGCTGGAAGCGGCGCTGCAGCGCATCCAGGACGAGGGCCGCGGAGTCGTCGTCTATCTCCGCGGACACGAGGGCCGGGGCATCGGCCTGATGTCCAAGCTGCGCGCCTACGAACTCCAGGAGCGCGGCCGCGACACCCTGGACGCCAACCTCGAACTCGGTCTGCCCGCCGACGCCCGCGACTACGGCGCCGGCGCGCAGATCCTGGTCGACCTCGGCGTGCACAGCGTGCGCCTGCTGACCAACAACCCCGACAAGACGGACGCGCTCACCGGCCACGGCCTCAAGGTCAGCGAGCGGGAGCCGATGCCCGTACAGGCGGGCGAGCACAACCTGACGTACCTGCGCACCAAGCGCGACCGGATGGGGCACGACCTGCCCTGGCTGGACCCGGCACCCGGGGCCGCCCCGGCCACCCTGTCCACCTGCACCAACCAGTAAGAGCACACGAGGAGACTGAAGGAACGTGAGCGGCAAGGGCGCACCGGAGCTGTCCGTACGCAATGTGGGTGACCTGCGGGTCGCGGTCATCGCGGCGCAGTGGCACGAGAAGGTGATGGACGGTCTGGTGGACGGCGCGCTGCGCGCCCTGCACGACCTGGGGATCGACGAGCCGACCCTGCTCAGGGTCCCCGGCAGCTGGGAACTCCCGGTGGTCGCCAAGGTCCTCGCGGGCCGCGGCTACGACGCCATCGTGGCGCTCGGCGTGGTCATCCGCGGCGGCACCCCGCACTTCGAGTACGTGTGCCAGGGCGTGACCCAGGGCCTCACCCAGGTCTCCGTCGACACCGGCGTCCCCGTCGGCTTCGGCGTACTGACCTGCGACACCGAGGAGCAGGCCCTGGACCGGGCCGGCATCGAGGGCTCCAACGAGGACAAGGGGCACGAGGCGGTGACCGCGGCGGTCGCCACCGCCGCGACCCTCCGCTCAGTATCCGAACCGTGGCGTTAGGTGGACCGGTACTACGCGTAAAGTGGGCGCCACCATGTCCAAGAAGACTTTCGAGGAGCTCTTCACCGAGCTCCAGCACAAGGCCGCGAACGGCGACCCCGCCACTTCCCGCACCGCAGAGCTGGTCGGCAAGGGCGTCCATGCCATCGGCAAGAAGGTCGTCGAGGAGGCCGCCGAGGTCTGGATGGCCGCCGAGTACGAGGGCAAGGAAGCCGCCGCCGAGGAGATCTCGCAGCTGCTCTACCACGTCCAGGTGATGATGGTCGCGCGCGGGATCTCCCTCGACGACGTCTACGCCCACCTCTGAGCACCAGCACCTGAGCACCAGCAGTCCAGCACACCCGTAACAGCGAACGAAGGAAGCCGACCTCATGCTGCGCATCGCCGTCCCCAACAAGGGTTCCCTGTCCGGCCCTGCGGCGGAGATGCTGCATGAGGCCGGCTACCTCCAGCGCCGCGAGTCCAAGGAACTGCGGATCGTCGACCCCGGCAACGACGTCGAGTTCTTCTACCTCCGCCCCCGCGACATCGCCATCTACGTCGCCTCCGGACAGCTCGACATCGGCCTCACCGGCCGTGACCTGCTGATCGACTCCGGCGCCAACGCCGAGGAGATCCTGGCACTCGGCTTCGCCCGCTCCACCTTCCGCTTCGCCACCAAGCCGGGCACCGTCGGCGACGACCTGGCCGACCTCAACGGCAAGACGGTCGCCACCTCCTACGAGGGCATCGTCGCCAAGCACCTGGCCGACCACGGCATCGACGCCTCCGTCGTCCACCTCGACGGCGCCGTCGAGACCGCCATCCAGCTCGGTGTCGCCCAGGTCATCGCGGACGTCGTCGAGACCGGCACCTCGCTGCGCAACGCCGGCCTGGAGGTCGTCGGCGAGCCGATCATGAAGTCCGAGGCCGTCGTCATCCGCCGCACCGGCGCGGACGGCGAGGAGCCCAAGGTCCAGCAGTTCCTGCGCCGCCTCCAGGGCGTCCTGGTCGCGCGGACGTACGTGATGATGGACTACGACTGCCGCGTCGAGCAGCTGGAGAAGGCGGTCGCCCTCACGCCGGGCCTGGAGTCGCCGACCGTCTCGCCGCTGCACAACGAGGGCTGGGTCGCCGTACGGGCCATGGTTCCGGCCAAGGAAGCCCAGCGGATCATGGACGACCTGTACGACATCGGCGCGCGGGCCATCCTGACCACGGCCATCCACGCCTGCCGCCTCTGACCCGAGGGGCCGTACACCGATGTCCTCCGAACTGCCCGCCCTGCCCGTCACCTTCCGGCCGGGCCGCACCCGGGCCGTCCTGCTCACCGCAGGCGTCGCCATCTTCGTCGTCATCACGGCGGTGGCGCTGCTGCTGGCGAAGCTCGGCCCCGGCGAGCGCCTCAGCTTCGTCCTCACCGGCGCCCTGATGTTCGGCGTGCTGGCCATGCTGGCGCGCGTGAAGGTCGTCGCCGACGAGTCCGGCGTCACCGTGGTGAACATCGCCACCAGGCGCCGACTGGAGTGGGCCGAGATCGTCCAGGTGAACCTCCGCCCGGGCGACCCCTGGGTGTTCCTCAACCTCAGCGACGGCACCAGCCTGCCCGCGCTCGGCATCCAGCCCGGCATCGCCAAGCAGCGGGCCATCGCCGACGCGCGCGCTCTGCGGGCACTCGCCGAGGCCCGTGCCATCAGGGATCCGGAGGAGCATCAGGGCTGACTCAGGGGGCCATCGGGGCTCACTGGGGGACTTTCACCCTGACGTAAATCGCCATGTCTTGATTAATCTGTTGGCGGAGGCGTTTTCCGACGCCTCCGCCTTTGATGTCCCACCCGCCCTCAGAGGCCCCCTGCTACCCGAGGAGTGATTCCCTCCAGCGATGGACGGATCGTCCTGTAGTACCTGCGCCGCCCCCTCCCGACATACCGGGGCGGCCGCGTCATGAGCATCCCCCTGCTGCTACTCGCAGCCGCGTTCCTCCTGATTCTCGCCAACGGCTTCTTCGTGGCCGCCGAGTTCGGCCTGGTCACGGTCGAGGCGACGGACGCCGAGAAGGCCGCCGCCGAGGGCGACCGACGGGCCCACCGGGTCGTCGAGTCACTGAAGGAACTGTCCTTCCAGCTCTCCGGCACCCAGCTCGGCATCACCATCACCTCCCTCGTCGTCGGCATGCTCGCCGAACCGGCGCTCGCCGAGCTGCTCGGCGGCCCCTTCACCGCGATCGGCATCCCCGAGGGCGCGGTGTCCGGGGTGGCCGTGGTCGTCGGCATGCTGCTGGCCTCGGCCGTGCAGATGGTGATCGGCGAGCTCGCGCCGAAGAACTGGGCGGTGTCCCGGCCGATGCAGGTCGCGCGCTTCGTCGCCGGCCCGCAGCACGTCTTCGCGCGCCTGTTCCGCCCGGTGATCGCCGCGCTGAACTCGGTCGCCAACCGTCTCGTCCGCGCCCTGGGCATCGAGCCGACCGAGGAGCTGGCCTCCGCCCGCACCCCCGGCGAACTCGTCTCCCTGGCCCGCCACTCCGCCCAGGCCGGCGCCCTGGAACAGGACACCGCGGATCTCTTCGTACGGACCCTGTCGCTCGCCGAGCTCACCGCGCAGCACGTGATGACCCCGCGCGTGAAGGTCAGCGCGCTCCAGTCGTCCGCGACCGCCGAGGACGTCGTGAACCTGACCCGCGCCACCGGTCTGTCCCGCTTCCCGGTCTACCGCGAGAAGATCGACGAGGTCGTCGGCATGGTCCATCTGAAGGACGCCCTGGCGGTCCGTTCGAGTGAACGGCTGCGCACCCCGGTCGGCCGGATCGCCCGCCCGGCCCTGCTGGTCCCCGAGACCCTGCCGGTCCAGCCGCTCCTCGCCCAGCTGCGCAGCGAGCAGCCCATCGCGGTCGTCGTCGACGAGTACGGCGGCACGGCCGGGGTCGTCACCCTGGAGGACATCGTCGAGGAGATCGTCGGCGAGGTCCGCGACGAGCACGACGGCCAGGACCTGCCCGAACTCGCCGCCGCCCCGCCGGAGGACGGCCGGCCCGCCTGGGACGCCGACGGCAGCTGCCGCGTCGACATCCTCCAACGGATAGGACTCGACGTGCCCGAGGGTCCGTACGAGACCGTCGCCGGCCTGGTCGCCGACCTGCTCGGCCGTATCCCGGCCGTCGGCGACAAGGCGGAGCTGCCGGGCTGGCGGCTGTCGGTGCGCCGGGTCGGCCACTACCGCGCCGAGCGCGTCCGGCTGGTCCGGACCGGTGCCGTGGTGGAGGTCGCCCGATGAGCGTGCTCCAACTTCTCTTCGCGGCGCTGCTGGTCCTGGCCAACGGCTTCTTCGTGGGCGCCGAGTTCGCCCTCGTCTCGGTCCGCCGCAGCCAGATCGAACCGCTCGGCACGGCCCGCGCACGGCAGGTGCTCTACGGCCTGGAGCGGCTGCCGCAGATGATGGCGGCGGCGCAGTTCGGCATCACGGTGTGCTCGCTGACCCTGGGCGCGGTGGCGGAGCCCACGGTGGCGCACCTGCTGGAGCCGCTGTTCGAGTGGGTGCACCTGCCCGAGGGCATGATCCACCCCCTCACCTATGTCATCGCGCTCGCCGCGGTGGTCTTCTTCCACCTGGTCATCGGAGAGATGCTGCCGAAGAACCTGGCGATGGCGGCGCCGGAGAAGGTGGCGCTGTGGCTCAGCCCCGGCCTGGTCTACTTCGCCCGCTTCTGCCGCCCGATCACCGTGGCCCTCGGCGCCGTCGCACAGGCCATCCTGCGGCTCTTCCGCGTCGAACCGAAGGACGAGGTCGAGGCGGTCTTCACCAGCGAGCAGCTCAACCGGCTCGTCGAGGACTCCGGCCAGGCCGGACTGCTCGACCCCGAGGAGCAGGAACGTTTGGGAGACGCCCTGGAGCTGGGCTCCCGCCCGGTGACGGACGTCCTCCTCAAGCGCGAGTCCCTGGTCACGGTCAGCCCCTCGGTCACCCCCGGCCAGATCGTCGCCCTCACCGCCCGCACCGGCTACTCCCGCTTCCCCGTGGCGGCGGAGACCGGCGCCTTCATGGGCTACCTGCACGTCAAGGACGTCCTGGACCTGGAGGAGTCCGAACGCGCGGTACCCCAGCACATCTGGCGCCCCATGACCACCCTCCGCTCGGAACTCCCCCTGGACGACGCCCTCACCGTCATGCGCCGCGCCGCCACCCACCTGGCCCAGGTGGCCGACACCTCCGGCCGGGTCCTCGGCCTCGTCGCCCTGGAAGACGTCCTGGAACTCCTGGTAGGAGAAGTCCGCGACCCGGCCCACCGCCAACTGCCGGAGGTACGGGTGACAGGGCCGCGCCTGAGCACGGGGGAACCGGAGGGAGCACTTACGGGCTGACATTTTCAGTCCCTCCGGCGTCCGGCACTTTCAGCCCCTCCGGCGTTTGAGGAGCGGGGGTCCAGGGGGCAGAGCCCCCTGGCGGGGTCGAAGGGGCGGAGCCCCTTCAAGGATGGGAAGGGTAGGGGCGGCGGGGGCGAGAGAACCTCACATGCCCGACGGATCCTGCGGACCCCGCCCCGACAACACTTCCCCATACGCCTGCATCAGATCCGGCAACCGAAGCGTCGACAAGTCGTCCCGAGTCAGCGCCCCGGGATAGGTCGACAACCGCAGATCCCGATACGCACAACTCTTCTCGTACAGCGTCCGCAGAAACCGCCCGTTCCCCAACTCGTCGATCCACCCCTGATCGACCACATGCCCCGCGATGGAGCGCAGCTCGTCCAGCGCCTCCTCGTCCCAGACATCACCGTTCTCCGCGGCGAGCACCTCACCGATGGAGGTCAGTTCGAGAGGCCGGTACGAAGGAAAGTCGACACGGGTCGTGAACCGCGAGGAGAGCCCCGGATTGGCGGCCAGCAGCCGGTCCATCCCCTCGGGATAGCCGGCGAGGATCACCACCAGATGGTCCCGGTTGTCCTCGGCCCGCTTCAGCAACACCTGCAGCGCCTCGTCACCGTACGCGTCCCCCTTGCCGTACCCGGTGTTGGACAGGGAGTAGGCCTCGTCGACGAAGAGGACACCCCCGAGCGCGGAGTCGATGAGCTCGTTGGCCTTCACGGCGGTCTGGCCCAGATACTCGCCGACCAGATCCGCCCGCTGAGCCTCCACGAGATGGTCGCCACCGAGGAGCCCGAGGGCGTAGAACACGCGCCCCAGGATGCGCGCGACCGTGGTCTTGCCGGTGCCGGACGGCCCGGAGAAGACGAAGTGCCGCTTGGGCGGCTGCACCGGCAACCCCTGCCCGGCGCGCAGCCGGGCCATGTTCAACTGGGCGGACAGCGCCTTGACCTGCCGCTTGACGGGCTCCAACCCCACCATGCGCTCGAGCTCGGCGAGCGCCTCCTCGAGTAACTGGGGATCGGTCGGCCCGGAGGGCAACGGCTGCGAGGACACCGTGGTCTTCTCGCGCACCGTCGGATCCACCACCGAGGGCAGCGGCCCGGTCGGCGGCAGATCGGGGTCGGACAGCTTCAGGTCCCGCCCCTCGACGCCGAACAGCGGGTCGAGCCCGTCGGGCCCGTCGCCGACGTCCCCGCCGAACCCGGTCAGCGTGATCGCCGCGAGGTCGGTGCCGTCGTCGTAGCCGTCGCCCTCGGCGATGGCCGCGAGCCGCGCCGAGGTGTCCATGAACGCGGGGTCGACGCGGTGCACCGCGCGGTAGAGGGGGAGCGCGGCGGCGGACCGCCCCGTGCCCTCGTGCGCCCGCGCCAGCCAGTACCGCAGCTCCTTGCGCTGCGGCTGCTCGCTGCGACATCGCATCAGCGCGGCCGAGAGCAGCGGCTCGGCCTGCCCGTACATCTCCAGGCGGACCCGCGCCATGCCGCCGAACAGGCCCGCCTCGATCCCGAGCATCGCGTCGTCGAGCAGCGGGTCGGTGTGCCGTACGAGCTGCTCCCAGTCCTTGACCAGATAGGCGCGGCAGGCGTGCAGAAAGCGGACCTGGTGGTCGGTGTCGACGGGCGGGAGCCCGGCCAGCGCCCGGTCCAGCTCCGGCACGTGCCGTCCGTCCAGCCAGTGCGAGGCGTGGGCGAGTAGCAGATCGCGCGGGCTCTCCAGCACCGGCTGCACCCACCAGCCCAGCCAGTACCAGGAGTTGATGGTCCGCCGATGCCGGGCGCGCTGCTCCCCGAAGCGCTCCCGGTGTCGGAACATCCGCAGCAGCGCGGTCGTCGTGTCGACGCGCAGCGCGTGCAGCCCGAGCCAGCCGTCGGCCATCCCCGGATCGATCCGTACCGCGGTGCGGAACTCCTCCTCCGCCTGCGGATAGGCCCCCATCGTGTAGGCATCCACACCTCGCAACCAGGCGAGGTCGGCCGGGGCCTCGGGGCCCTGCGTGCCGAAGTCCATCACGTCCCCCACAAACCGTGCCCCCGTCGGTTGACCGACCGCTCGTCCGTCGGCCGCCTTGATCGGATCGATCGAACCGCCGTGCCGCGGACCGGAGTTGCAACGGTGCGCAGAGCAGCCGTCCGTACGTCGCACCGAGGGCATCGTACCTGCGAGGGTGTCACCCGCCCCAGGGTGCCGCACCGGCCGTTTGGCGAGGTGGGAGCGGATCGGGCGGAGCGCGCTCGGTGACCCAGGGTGAGCGAATCGCGCCTCTCGGCGTCCGAAAAGAGGAGTCAGGGCAGAACGAAGCCCCCGATCACGGGGGAACAACCGGGGGCTTCGCGTCAGTGGGCGGCTTCGATTGACCGCACATTGAGAACGTAAGTCCTGTACGGCCCCCGGGTCAAGCAGAGTTGAGGCACTCCGCGAACTTGCCCGGGAGGGCTCTTCACAAGTTCAGCACATTGCCGATGGGTCGTCACCGAGTGTGATCGCCTGGTCCGGTCCAACAGTCCCGGCAGGCCCAGGAAGCAGCTCGTATCCCTTGCCGCTCTGCCGAACCAGGAGGTCGGCGAAGGGCCGGGACGGGTCCTCCGCGAAGTGCCTCTGCTCCGCCCTGACCCACCCGTCCCAGAACTCCCGCTGCTCCGCCCCGTCCCGTGAGCGTCCCCGGTTCCAGGACTCCTCGTGCGGAAGCTCCATCCACAGCAGCCGGGCGAGGTGGGGGCGCAGCGCGCGACGGCCGGCGCCCACGCCCTCGACGACGACGACCGGGGCGGGCGGCACGGCGACCGGTGGCCCGAAATGGCGGGCCCGCCAGTCGTAGGGGGAGTAGTGGGCGACCTCTCCCCGTGTGAACGGTTCGATCACCTGGGCCAGCAGCCGCTCGGTCCACTCGAACAGCTCGTCATGGCTCGCGATGTCGTCGAGATGCAGCACCGGGGCGTCGCCCAGCGCCCGGGCCAACTGCCCGGCGAACGTGGACTTTCCGGAGCCGGCGTGTCCGTCGACGGCGATCAGGCGGACCGGGCCGCAGGACGGAGGGAGGCGGCGGAGTCGGGTGGCGAGGTTCTGAATCGTTTTTCCTGAAGTGGGGCGGGCTGGTGGGCATATTTCGTTGGAACATTCTAGTAGCAGGCGAAAGCGGTTGTGGGGACGGGGCGGCAGGGAGTGCGAGAACGAGATGAGAAAAGGTGTCACTTTGAACTAGCCGACGGCTGCTCGCAATCCCGCCGAAAAACTCCGGCCACCCCGGTGAAATTCACGTTCCGGTTGAGCCGCACGCTGAGTAAGGTGCCAGGAGTGCAACTGTGAGGTGCCGTAACGGGGATGGGCTGGGACAGATGGCCGCGGGGTTATTCGAGGGGCAGTATGTGTGGCATCCGGCGGCCGACGACCGCGTGCTGGGGAGCGTATGCGTCGATGTCCGGGCCGGCCGATATCTGAGCTCCCTCGACGCCCTGGCCGAAACCCGCGGTGACTTCGGCCTGCGCGCCCATCGCTCCCTCGTGCTCGCCTCGGAGGCCGCGGACTCCGACCTCGTCGAGCGCTGGCTGCATGAGGAGCCGGGCCCCGAGGCGGAGCTGATGTGGGCGCGGGTGGCCGTGCTGCGGGCGCTGCGCGCGGCCGACGCACGCGACCCGCGGACCGAGGCGCTGGAGCGGATAGCGCTGGCCGCCTGCGACCGGGCCGCCGCGACGGCCCCCGCCGACCCCACACCCCTGGTGGCCAAACTGGCCATGGCCCGGCTGCACCGGCTGCGCGACCGGGCACCGCGCGGACTGCTCACGGCACCGCCGGGCCCCTGGCGGCTGTTCGCCCACATCCTCTCCCTCGACCCCTGGCACCGCGAGGCCCACCACCGCTTTCTGGCCTGCTTCTTCACCCGGTACGGCGGCTCCGTGACCGCCGCCTGGGACGTCGCCGCCTTCCTCGGCCAACGGGCCCCCGCCGACTCGCCGCTGCGCCTGCTCCCACTGGTCGCCCTGGTGGAGTGCTACGACCCGACCCAGCTGCTCGCCGACCGGGTCTGGGAGCAGCCGCAGTGGCGCTCGACCTCGCTGTCGATCCACGGCGACTGGCTGCCCGCGGTGGCCGACTACCCCTTCACTCCGGTCCTCGACCTGGCCTATCTCGCGCACGCCCTGGTCATGGCCCGGCGCGAGGAGGAGGCACGCGCCGTCTTCACGGCGATGGGGCCGTACGCCTCGCGCATGCCCTGGTCCGTCTTCGGTGACCCGGCCGCGCAGCTGTCCCGGGCGCGCCGCGCCTGCGGCCTGCCCGTGCCGAGCGCCTGACGGATCGCAACCCCCCACCGAGAGAAAGGCCCGACCCGTGTCAGAACGGATATCGGTCCCGCGTGCCGCGGCACGCGGGGGAGCGGATCCGATCGCGCTCGACGACGACGCGACGCTGCATGCGATGGGTTATCCGAGAAAACTCACCCGCCGCTTTCAGGCATTCGACAATTTCGCCATCTCCTTCACCATCATCAACATCATCTCGGGTATCTTCTCGGGTTTCGGATTCGGTCTGAACGCGGGCGGCCCGAGCATTCTCGTCTTCGGCTGGATCGGCGTCTCCGTCATGGTGCTCTTCGTGGGAGCATCGATGGCCGAGGTCGCCTCCGCCTATCCGACGAGCGGCGCGCTGTATTTCTCGGCGGGAAAGCTCGCCAAACGGCACAAGGGCGCCTGGTCCTGGTACACCGGCTGGCTGAACTTCGTGGGCCAGGTGGGCGGCACGGCCGCCACCGGCTACGCCGCCGCCACCTTCATCCAGGCCTTCATCGCCCTCCAGTGGCCCTCGTACGAGCCGACCGGGCACCGAACGGTGCTGATCACAGCGCTGATCATCGTGCTCCAGGGACTCGCCAACACCTACACCGTGCACCTGGTCGCCGTACTGAACCGGATCTCCGTGTGGTGGCTGCTGATCGGACTCGTGATCATTGTGACCGCCCTGATGGTCATGCCCGATCATCATCAGTCGGCTTCGTTCGTCACGCATTTCGCGAACAACACCGGTTTCACCAGCGGCCTTTATGGCGGGATGCTCGGCCTGCTGGTCACCAGCTGGACCTTCACCGGCTTCGACGGCAGCTTCCACATGTCGGAGGAAACGGTCCGGGCGACGGTCAATGCGCCGCGCGGGATCACCCGGGCCATCGCGTACTCGGCGATAGCGGGACTGCTGCTGATGCTCGCATTGGTCTACAGCATTCGTGACTACGACCGGGTGGCGAGCGCCGACGCGCCGCCTGTGCAGATCCTGATCGACGGGCTCGGCGCGGGCACCGCGAAGGTGCTGCTGCTGATCGTGATCGGCGCCATGCTCTTCTGCGGCCTGGCCAACCTCACCAGCAACACCCGGCAGATCTTCGCCTTCTCCCGGGACGGCGCGATGCCCGGCTCCCGCTGGTGGCACTCGGTCTCGCCACGCACCCGCACCCCCGTGAAGGCCGTGTGGCTCGCGGTCGCCTGCTCGCTGGCGCTCGTGGTGCCCGGCTGGTGGTCGCACACGGCGTTCACCGCCATCGTCAGCGTCAACGTGGTCGGACTCTTCCTCGCGTACGCCGTCCCGATCCTGCTCCGGCTGCGCCTGGGGGACGAGTTCCAGCCGGGGCCCTGGCACCTGGGGCGCTGGGGGCGGCCGGTCGGGGTCGTCGCGGTGACCTGGATCCTGCTCAGCAGCGTCCTGTTCATGCTGCCGCACGCCTCGCCGGTCACCGCCGACACCTTCAACTACGCACCCGTCGCCCTGGCCGTCGTCCTGGCCGTGGCCACTGTGTGGTGGTTCACCAGCGCCCGCCGCCGCTTCCACGGCCCGGTCAGCTACGGCCGCCCCGACGAGGTCGCGGCGATGGATCTCGTCTGACACCGGCCGACATCCGTCCGGCGGCGGCTCTCGCCTGACGACTCGTCACCCTCCCGGCGTCCGAAGCCGCACGGCGGCGGACGCCGGGAGCGCTCGTCCGGTCGTCCGTCCGCCGATCCGCCCGCTCATCCCACCCCGCCCGTACGGTGATTGGGCCATTCGGACTCCGCCAAGGTCATGCCAGTGGTCGACACCAATATTCGTAGGCGCGTCCGGGCCGAAGTGCTGGCAGACGCCCACCCCCTGCGGTCATAGTGGGCGGACCACCGTGCACTGGACCCGCCCGACCCGGACACCTGGGAGTCCTCCGCCCATGAGCAGAGCCGAGCAGCCGTCCCGCAGAATCGTTCTGGCAGCCGCGGTCGCCGCAACCGTCACCGGCAGCGCGGGCCCGGCGGTCGCCGTCGACGTCACCGCCGACGCCGGGGCTCCCGCGCAGGCCCCGGCCCGCACCGTCGACAACCGCGCCTGGACCACGTACACCGACTGGCGCGGCGGTACCGCCCAGGGCACCCGGGCCGTCGCCGGCGCCCGCCCCGGCCTCGTCATCGCCACGGCCGTGGGCACCCGCGACTACACGGATCCGCACACCGGCGAGAGCGCCTCCTGGGAGTACGCGACCTGGACGTCCCCGGTCCACCGGCTCACCGTGCCCGCCACCGAGGTGATCACCTCCTGGAACGCGCACACCCCCGCCGGCACCTGGATCCAGATCGAACTGAAGGGGACGTACTCGGACGGCACCGCCACACCCTGGTACGTGCTGGGCCGCTGGGCGGCCGGTGACCAGGACATCAGGCGCACCTCGGTCGACGACCAGAAGGACGGCAGGAGCACGGTCTGGACGGACACCCTCGCCGTCGACGACCCGGCAGGCGGACTGCGCGTCGCCTCCTACCGGCTGCGGCTGACCCTGTACCGCAGGCCCGGCACGAAGCTCACCCCCACCGTCTGGCGGGCCGGCGCGATGGGCTCCGACGTCCCCGACCGCTTCACCGTCCCGGCCTCCACCCCCGGCCTTGCCCGGGAGCTGACCGTCCCGCGCTACTCGCAGGAGACTCACATCGGTCAGTACCCGGAGTACGACAACGGCGGCGAGGCCTGGTGCAGCCCCACCTCCTCGCAGATGATCATCGAGTACTGGGGCGGCCGGCTCACCCCGGAGCAGTTGGCCTGGGTCGACCCCGCGTTCGCCGACCCGCAGGTCTGCCACGCGGCCCGGTACACCTTCGACCACCAGTACAACGGGTGCGGCAACTGGCCGTTCAACGCCGCCTACGCGGCCACCTTCAAGGACCTCCAGGGCGTCGTCACCCGCCTCCGCTCGCTCACCGACCTGGAGACGCTGATCGCGGCCGGCATCCCGGCCATAACGTCCCAGTCCTTCCTGAAGGGCGAGCTGACCGGGGCGGGGTACGGCACCGCCGGGCATCTCATGACCGTCATCGGCTTCACCGCCGAAGGCGACGTGATCGCCAACGACCCGAACTCGCCGAGCAACGAGGCGGTGCGGCGCGTCTACAAGCGGCGCGAGTGGGAGAACATCTGGCTGCGGACCAAGCGGTACAACGCCGAGGGCAAGGTCGCCTCCGGCACCGGCGGCGTCTGCTACCTCTACTTCCCGGCGCGTCCCACCCCGCGCCAGCGCGCGGCGCTCGCGGCGGTGGGCGTGGTGTGAACGCCGGGCGTGCTGTGAGCAACGTCTCCGCCGCACAGGCCGTTCGCGGTGGCAGGGTGGGCGTATGACCACGCATTCCGCCACCGCCGCGCGCGTCCGTACCGGCGGCCCCGAGGAAGACGGCCCGAAGATCCTCGAGCACATCATGGGCTGGACCCTCGTCGTGGTCGTCGCGATGCTGATCACACAGCTCGGCCTGCTGTGACCTGACACACACAGGACCCTTTGGCCGGACATATCCCGACCCTGTTGTCGGGCAGACCCACCAAACTCGATCAGACTCGAACGAGCAGCTGGTGCAGGTCTGCCATACTGCGGATGTCCCGCCGCCCGTTGAACAACAGGGTCTAAATTGAATATTAGTCAACAGCGTGACGCGGCCCGGCCCCGGGCGCGCGGCACCGAGCGCTCGATGGCGCGCCGTGCCGAACTCATCACCATCGGGCGGAAGCTGTTCGCCGACACGTCGTACGACGCGCTCTCCATGGACGACATCGCCCGGCAGGCCCATGTCGCCAAGGGGCTGATCTACTACTACTTCCAGTCCAAGCGCGGCTACTACCTGGCGATCATCCAGGACTCCGTCGCCGACCTGGTCACCTTCGCCGCGAGCGGCCTCGAACTCCAGCCGGTCGACCGGGTGCACCGCACCATCGACAGCTACCTCCGCTACGCCGAGCACAACCAGGCCGCCTACCGCACCATCGTCAGCGGCGGCGTCGGCTTCGACACCGAGGTGCACGCCATCCGGGACGGCGTGCGCGAGGCCATCGTGGCGACCATCGCCGAGGGGGCGTACGGCCGTACCGACATCGCCCCGATCGCCCGTATGGGCCTGCTCGCCTGGGTGTGCAGCGTGGAGGGCGCCACCCTGGACTGGACCGAACGGCCCGAACTGCCCCGCGACACCATGCGCGAGCTGCTGGTGAGGACCCTGGGCGGCGCCCTGCGCGCCATCGAGGAGATGGACCCCGCCTACCCGGCCCCGGAGCCCGCGCGCCGGGAGAGCTGACCCCGGCCGGCGGCAGGACGCAGGGGCGGAGGCTCGTGGCCCTCCGCCCCTGCGTCCCCCCGTGGGACCCGCTACTTGATGGACTTGATCAGTTCACCGCCCGAGGTGTCCCCGCTCAGCTCCCAGAAGAACGTTCCGCCAAGACCCTGCTGGTTCTTGTACGTCATCTTCGTCGCGATGGTCGCGGGGGTGTCGTAACTCCACCACTGGCTCCCGCACTTGGCGTACGCCGTGCCGCCCACGGTTCCGGTCGCCGGGCACTTGGTCTTGAGCACCTTGTAGTCCTCGATGCCCGCCTCGTAGGTGCCCGGAGCCGCGCCGGTCGCCGTGCCGCCGGGGGCCGACTGGGTGACGCCGGTCCAGCCGCGGCCGTAGAAGCCGATGCCGAGCAGCAGCTTGGACGACGGGATGCCGAGGCCCTTGAGCTTGGCGATGGTCGCCGAGGTGTGGAACTCGGCCTTCGGGATGCCGGAGTAGGAGTTCAGCGCCGAGTGCGGAGCCGTGGGGCCGGTCGCGTCCCAGGCGCCGAAGAAGTCGTACGTCATCGGGTTGTACCAGTCGACGTACTGGGCCGCGCCCGCGTAGTTCGCCGCGTCGATCTTGCCGCCGCTGGTGGCGTCGGCCGTGATCGCCGCGGTGACGAGGTTGCCGGAACCGAACTTGGCGCGCACCGCCGCCATCAGGTTCTTGAAGGCCTCACGGCCGCTGGTGTCGCAGGTGGCGCCGCAGGCGTTCGGGTACTCCCAGTCGATGTCGATGCCGTCGAAGACGTCGGCCCA
Organism: Streptomyces muensis; assembly: GCF_021474425.1. Taxonomy (GTDB): domain Bacteria; phylum Actinomycetota; class Actinomycetes; order Streptomycetales; family Streptomycetaceae; genus Streptomyces; species Streptomyces muensis. The sequence continues at coordinate 41,493 of NZ_JAKEIP010000032.1, forward strand.
CTTGGAGTTCTCGACCAGGTCGTAGCAGGACTGGGCGAAGGCGGCCGGGTTGCGTGCGGCCTCGCCGAAGCCGTTCGACCAGGTCCAGCCGCCGAAGGACCACAGGACCTTCAGGCCCGGGTGCTTCTTCTTCAGCTCGCGCAGCTGGTTGAAGGTGCCGCGCAGCGGCTGGTCCCAGGTGTCGGCGACGCCGTCCACCGACTCGGCGGCGGTGTAGGTGCGTTCGGTCGCCGCGTAGGAGTCCCCGATCGCGCACTTGCCGCCGGTGACGTTGCCGAAGGCGTAGTTGATGTGGGTGAGCCTGGCCGCGGAGCCGGACGTCTCGATGTTCTTGACGTAGTACTTGCGGTCGTAGGTGCCCCATTCGGTGAAGTAGCCGACGACCTTGGAGCCGGCGGCGAGCTTCGGCTTGGCGGCGGGTTCGGCGGTGGCGGTGCCCGCGCCGGCGAGCAGTCCGGCGCCGAGGACGGCCGCGCACGCGGCGGAGACGAGCGCCATGAGCCGGGCGCGCGGGCGGTGCGAGAGGTGCATCGGGTGTCTCCTCGTGGGGGGAGAGGGGAGCATGCTCCGATTGGCATGGACGCGCTGATGCGTTGATCCGTCACCGTAGGAGGACTAGACCAGTACGTCAATGGTTCGGACCAATTTCGGCGCCGGGATAACGTGCTGGATACTTCTTTTAGTGAGCGGTCGTTAACCGGTGACGCGATGCCTCCGATCGGGCATACTCACAGCGCACAGCCGCTGGTCAGCAGCTTCCGAGACCCGGAAATGCGAGCATCGGCCCGGCACCAGAGAGACCCGGCGGAGCCGCCCCACCCAAGGCGGATGACCGCCGACGTGCCCGACAGGGAGGATCGTCGCCATGCCCGACCGCGCCCCGCAGCCCGTGGACCGTCAACTGCCCACGGACGAGGCCCGGGATCTGATCTCGCTCGTCCGCGACATCGCGCAGCGCGAGATCGCCCCGAAGGCGGCCGAGGAGGAGGACGCCGGCCGCTTCCCGCGCGAGGTCTTCACTCTGCTCTCCGAATCGGGACTGCTCGGCCTGCCGTACGACTCCGAGTACGGCGGCGGCGACCAGCCGTACGAGGTCTATCTCCAGGTCCTCGAAGAACTCGCCGCGGTCCGCCTCACCGTCGGCCTGGGTGTCAGCGTGCACACCCTGGCCTCCTACTCCCTCGCCACCTACGGCACCAAGCAGCAGCAGGTCGAGCATCTGCCCGCCATGCTCGGCGGCGGATTGCTCGGCGCGTACTGCCTCTCCGAGCCCGCGTCGGGATCGGACGCGGCCTCGCTGCGCACCAAGGCGGTGCGCGACGGCGACGACTGGGTGATCAACGGCACCAAGGCCTGGATCACGCACGGCGGCATCGCCGACTTCTACACGGTCATGGCGCGCACCGGCGAGGAGGGCCCGCGCGGGATCACCGCGTTCCTGGTGCCCGGCGACGCCGAGGGCGTGAGCGCGGCGGCACCCGAGAAGAAGATGGGCATGAAGGGATCGCCCACCGCCCAGGTCCACTTCGACGGCGTCCGGGTCGGCGACGAGCGGCGCATCGGAGACGAGGGCCAGGGCTTCGCCATCGCCCTGTCCGCCCTGGACTCCGGCCGGCTCGGCATCGCCGCCTGCGCGATCGGTGTCGCCCAGGCGGCGCTCGACGAGGCGGTGTCGTACGCGACCGAGCGCCGGCAGTTCGGCAAGCCGATCGCCGACTTCCAGGGCCTGCGCTTCATGCTCGCCGACATGGCGACCCAGATCGAGGCGGGCCGCGCGCTGTACCTCACGGCGGCGCGGCTGCGCGACGCGGGCCGGCCGTTCGCCAAGCAGGCGGCGATGGCCAAGCTGCACTGCACCGACACCGCGATGAAGGTCACCACCGACGCCGTCCAGATCCTCGGCGGATACGGCTACACCGCGGACTTCCCGGCCGAGCGCTATATGCGCGAGGCCAAGGTCCTCCAGATCGTCGAGGGCACCAACCAGATTCAGCGGATGGTCATCGCCCGTCACCTAGCAGGTCCCGAGGGACGCTGAACTGCCCGTGCTTGACCGTCGGCGCCGCGAGCCGGATCCACTCCGGGTCGTGGCGCCCGGGCAGCGTGCGGCCACGGTCGGCCCAGGTGCGCATCAGCTCGCGGTAGATGGGCGGATCCGGTTGCTGCGGAGGCGCCGGCGCCAGCGAGCCGGCGGGCCGCGGCACGAAGATGCGGCGCTGAGGCCCGGTCGCTGAATAGGTGGGGGGCATACCAGGGCAACGCGGAGGTGGGCGGACAAGTCACCGCCCGCCGGAATCGGGCGTGAGTTCACGGCCGTCCGGCTCACGCTCTGGTCACCTGCCACTACCTGACGTACCGTCAGCCCAGCCGCCTCCAGGGAGGTATGCCGTGGCCGACGACGACCGCCCCGTCGCGCTCGACGAGTACCCGGTGCACCAGGTGCCGCTGTCCATGAGGTACGTCGCGACCAGCGACCGCAACGCCTACGACCGCTGCATCTTCCACGTCCTCGACCACCAGGGCCGGGCCCTGCTGATCCTCGGCCTCGGGGTGTACCCGAACGCCGGAGTGATGGACGCGTACGCGACCCTGCGCGTGGGGGACCGGCTGCACGCCGTGCGGGCCTCGGACGCCCTCGGCGAGGACCGGATGCGGCTCGCCGTCGGGCCGCTGCGCATCGAGGTCGAGGAGCCGCTCCGGAGGTTCCGTCTGACGTGCGACGACCAGGAGTTGTCGTACGACATCACCTGGACCGCCGACTTCCCCGCCCTCTGGGAACCCCACCACCTCCAGCGCCGCGGCGACCGGCTCACCCTCGAAGGGCGCCGCTTCGTACAGGGGGGCGGCGTGGCGGGCGTCGTGCGCGCCGGCGGTGAGGAGTTCCGCGTCACCCCGACCGGGTGGACCGGCACCCGTGACCGCAGCTGGGGTGTGCGCCCCATACCGGGGGAGGAGGGCGGCCGGTTCGCCGAGGAGCACCCGACCGAGGGCTTCCACTGGATCTGGTGCCCGGTGCGCTTCGAGGACCGGTTCCTGATGGTGATCGTCCAGGAGGACGCCGACGGACACCGCACGCTCAGCGACGCGACGATGGTCCGCCCCGGCCGCCGCGACCGCCAACTGGGCTGGCCACAGACCGAGATCACCTACCGTCCGGGCACCCGCCACCCGGAGCGCGCCCTCATCCACCTCGGCGACATCCGCAAGCCCGAGGAACTCCAGGTGGAGATCCTGGCCTCCTCCCCGCTCGCCGTCGGCGCCGGCTACCCGCCCGCCGACGACTGGCAGCACGGCACCTGGCGCGGCCGAGGCTGGACCGATCGCCGTACCTACGACCTCACCGACCCCAGCGCACACCCCCTCGCCGCATACGGCGTCACCGACCACGCCGCGCGCTTTTGCCTGGACGGCAGGGTCGGGCACGGCATCTTCGAGCACGGCTCGTTCGGACGGCACGACCCGAGCGGGTTCACGGACATCAAGTCGGTCGCTCCGTAGGGGGTTTCGACATGGCAGCCACGGCACCCCGCCCGCGCACCAGCACCCGCGACCCCGAGGAACTCACCCGCCGCCTCACCGCCTGGCTCGGCTGCCGGGCGCCAAGGCAGTCGGCGTCACCGTCCCCGAGTCGAACGGCATGTCCAGCGAGACCCTGCTCTTCGACATCGAGCACCCCGAACCCCCGCTGCGGAACTGCGCGTTGCGGCTCGCGGCGGACCCGGCCGCCTACACCGTCTTCCCCGTGTACGACATGCCGCGCCAGTACCGGACCATGCGCCTCGTCGCCGAGCACACCGATGTGCCGGTGCCGAAGGTGCTCTGGCTGGAGGAGGACCCCGGCCCCCTGGGCGCGCCCTTCTTCGTCATGGAGCGCGTCGACGGGCGGGTGCCGCCGGACGTCATGCCGTACACCTACCAGGGCAACTGGCTGCACGCGGCGAGCGACGAGGAGCGCGAGCGGCTGGAGGCCGCCACGATCGGGGTGCTGGCCCGGCTGCACGACCAAGTGCCGTTGCGCGAGGCCGAGTTCCTCACCCTTCCGGGCAACGGCGACGCGCTGCGACGACATGTCACGGCCCAACGCGCGTACTACGAATGGGTGGTTGACGGACGCGCCCGCTCACCGCTGATCGAGGACGCGTTCGCCCGCCTGGAGGAGCTCTGGCCGTGCGACCCGGGCACACCCGTGCTCAACTGGGGTGACGCACGCATTGGGAACATCGTCTACGACGGTTTCGAACCCGCCGCCGTCCTCGACTGGGAGATGGCGGCCCTCGCGCCGCGCGAGGTCGACCTCGGCTGGACGGTCTATCTGCACCGCTTCTTCCACGACCTGACGGTCGCCTTCGGCCAGCGCGGACTGCCGGACTTCCTACGCCGCGACCGGATCGAGGCCCGCTACGCCGACCTCACCGGCCACACACCGCACGACATGGACTTCCACACGCTGTACGCGGCCCTGCGGCACGCCATCGTGATGCTCCGGATCGCCTACCGTCAGGCGCACTTCGGCGAAGTCGCCGTCCCGGCGGACCCGGACACACTGATCCTGCACCACGGCAGCCTGCGAGCCATGGTGCAGGGCAGCTACTGGAATTGAGCGATGCGACGCCGGTGCCGGCGCGCGGAGCGGCGTGCGCTCAGGCGGCCTGCCGGCGCATGACCGGGACCCTGATGGGGCGCGAGCCCGGGCCACCGACGTGCGAGAAGGGCTGGGTCCGCCAGTTCAGTCCCTGAGGGAGCGTCAACAGGAGGGCGGTGTCCTGCTCCTGGGGCTCCAGCGACTCGTCCGCGGAACGGGCCTCGGCGGCCCTGCGGCCCGTACCGGCGCAGACCGTCAGACCGAAGGGGTTCCACGGCGAGGCGCACAGCGCGTGCTCCGGCAGGACCTCCTCGTCGGCCAGCAGGGCGATGGGCTGCGCGCAGTCCGGGCAGATCACCCGGAACATCTCGAAGGTGTCGTACGCGTCGAGTTCCTCGTCGAGGGCGTCGGGTTCGACGCCCTCCGGCTCGGGCTCGACGACCGCCTGGAGGCGCTTGGGTGCGGTTCGACCAGGGCGCTTAAGACTCTGCATTGGGTTCTCCCCCTCGGGCTGGGCCGTGACGGCACTGCGGCCTCGACCACAGCAAGCACTTCCCGTCTGCTCTCGGCGTTAATCACGGGAGCATCACGGAGGCCGTTCGAGGCCTGTGGCCTTCGTCACATGCCGCCCGCAGGTGCCCGTGGCGGCCGGTTTGTCCCCCGGCCGGCCCGCAACCGCTTCCCGTGGACATCACGAACCGGGCATGACCTGGGCTGCTCAGGTATCCGAGGAGATCAGCCGCACTGTAGGTTCTTGCGCCATGGAGGAGCTGGACCGACAAATCGTGCAGCTGCTCGTCAAGGACGGGCGGATGAGCTACACCGATCTGGGCAAGGCCACGGGTCTGTCCACGTCTGCCGTGCACCAGCGGGTGCGGCGGCTGGAGCAGCGTGGCGTCATCCGGGGCTATGCCGCGGTGGTGGACCCCGAGGCCGTGGGGCTGCCCATGACCGCGTTCATCTCGGTGAAACCGTTCGATCCCAGCGCGCCGGACGACATCGCGGACCGGCTGGCCGGAGTGCCCGAGATCGAGGCCTGTCACAGCGTGGCCGGGGACGAGAACTACATCCTCAAGGTTCGGGTGGCCACGCCGCACGAGCTGGAGGAGCTGTTGGCACGGCTTCGGTCGTTGGCGGGGGTGTCCACGCGGACGACGGTGGTGTTGTCGACGCCGTACGAGGCGCGGCCGCCGCGGGTTTGATTTACGGGGGACTGATCGCCGCTGGGCTGTTTGTGCGTTGTCTGCTGCGGGTCGTTCGTGGTTGATCGCGCAGTTCCCCGCGCCCCCAGGGGTTGTCGGCGCGATCAGTCCAGCAGTGTGGGACCTGCGTACCGAGGGGGCGGGGGGAGGCGCGAGACTGTTCCTCATGAGTGACAGCGCCGCCCAGCCGAAAACCGTCCTTCTCCGCCGAGGAGAGGTCCACAGCACCGCAGATCCCTTCGCCACCGCCATGGTCGTGGAGCGGGGGCAGGTGGCCTGGGTGGGGTCCGAGGGGGCCGCCGATGCCTTCGCCGACGGGGTGGACGAAGTCGTCGATCTGGACGGTGCGCTGGTCACGCCCGCGTTCACCGACGCTCATGTGCACACCACCGCCACGGGTCTCGCCCTGACCGGTCTCGATCTGTCCGGTGCGTCCTCGCTGGAGGCGGCTCTGGGTCTCGTGCGGGAGTTCGCCGCCGCCCGGCCCGAGGACCGGGTGCTCCTCGGGCACGGCTGGGACGCCGCCCGCTGGCCCGGTGGGCGTCCGCCGACGCGCGCCGAGCTCGACGAGGCCGCCGGGGGCCGTCCTCTCTACCTCTCCCGTATCGACGTCCATTCGGCGGTCGTCACCACGGCCCTGCTGGACATGACGCCGGACGGCCCCGGCACGGTCGACGGGCCGCTCGTCGCCGCCGCCCATCACGCCGTACGCGCCACCGCGCTGGCCTCCATCACGCCCGCCCAGCGCGTCGAGGCCCAGCGGGCCGCGCTCGCGCACGCCGCGTCCCTCGGGATCGGCACCGTCCATGAGTGCGCAGGGCCGGACATCTCCTCCGAGGAGGACTTCAGCGGCCTGCTCCGGCTGGCCGGCGAGGAGGCCGGGCCGCGCGTCGTCGGCTACTGGGCCGAGCAGGACGTGCGCAAGGCGCGGGAGCTGGGCGCGGCCGGCGCGGCCGGGGATCTCTTCGTCGACGGCGCCCTGGGCTCGCACACCGCATGTCTGCACCAGCCGTACGCCGACGCGGACCACACCGGCACCGCCTACCTGGACGCGGCCGCCGTCGCCGCCCACGTCGTCGCCTGCACCGAGGCCGGCCTCCAGGCGGGCTTCCACGCGATCGGCGACGCCGCCGTGACCGCCGTCGTGGAGGGCGTGCGGGCCGCCGCCGAGAAGGTCGGCCTCGCCCGTGTCCGCGCCGCCCGGCACCGGGTCGAGCACGCCGAGATGCTCACCCCCGAGACCATCGCCGCCTTCGCCGAGCTGGGCCTGACCGCCTCCGTCCAGCCCGTGTTCGACGCGCTGTGGGGTGGCGAGGACGGCATGTACGCCCACCGCCTGGGCGCCGAACGCGCCCGCTCCCTCAACCCGTTCGCGGCCCTGCTGCGCGCCGGCGTGCCCCTCGCGTTCGGCTCCGACAGCCCCGTCACCCCGCTCGACCCGTGGGGCACGGTGCGCGCGGCGGCCTTCCATCACACCCCCGAGCACCGGGTGTCCGTACGCGCCGCGTTCACGGCGCACACGCGGGGCGGCTGGCGGGCGATCGGGCGCGACGACGCGGGCGTCCTGGTACCGGGCGCACCCGCCGACTACGCCGTGTGGCGCACCGACGAACTGGTGGTCCAGGCCCCCGACGACCGGGTCGCCCGCTGGTCCACCGACCCTCGCTCCGGCACGCCCGGACTGCCCGACCTGAGCCCGGGCCGGGACCTCCCCACCTGCCTGCGCACGGTTGTGGGCGGACGAACGGTCTTCGTACGGCCGGGCGAGTGATCTCCCGGGGTGGCGCGAACTCGATCATCGCGCGCCGCCCCTTGGCGCGACCTGCGCATCCTCTGCGCTGACCAGCGATTTGGGTGAATACCCGCAGGTCAAACGGCTGTTGACAGGCGGAGGCCCGGGGCCGGTAGGTTCGGCCGGGTCCACCACCGGACGCCCGACCGGGCAACCGCGGAACTTCCGGGAACCCGTCGCAACGCCGCTGGGTCAGGGACGGTGTGCCGCACCGGGGCACCGTCACTGGGAGCCAGGCTCAGTGTCCGCGCGGCGACGACGGAACGTTCCGGCCGGTCGGGGAGGTGTGACCCGGGTGGGGCCCGGGAGCTCAGTAGACAACGGCTTTCGGTCGATCCGCAGCCAGCGGGTCCCAGGTCGGCCCGAAGGGCGCGCCGGGCCCCCATCCGCAGCAGACGCGCGGCGTCCGCACACAGAAAACGCATGCTTACCCCGCTCTTGTGGAATCGACACCACCATACGAACGTGCCGTCACGTCAGCGCAGGCCGCGCCCACTATGGTGGACGTCTGCGGACGGACATGAAGGGGCAGCAGTGAACGACGGCGACGGGACTCTCGGGGCACAGCACCGGGGGAGGCAGTTCGGGCCGCTCGGCACGGCGTTGGTGATCATCCCGACCTACAACGAGGCGGAGAACATCAAGAGCATCGTCGGCCGGGTCCGCAAGGCGGTCCCCGAGGCGCACGTGCTCGTCGCCGACGACAACAGCCCCGACGGCACCGGCAAGCTCGCGGACGAACTCGCCGTCGAGGACGACCACGTCCAGGTCCTGCACCGCAAGGGCAAGGAGGGCCTCGGCGCCGCCTACCTCGCGGGCTTCCGCTGGGGCATCGAGCACGACTACGGCGTCCTGATCGAGATGGACGCCGACGGCTCCCACCAGCCCGAGGAACTGCCCCGTCTGCTGACCGCCCTCAAGGGCGCCGACCTCGTCCTCGGCTCCCGCTGGGTGCCCGGCGGACGGGTCGTGAACTGGCCCAAGTCCCGCGAGTTCATCTCCCGCGGCGGCAGCCTGTACTCCCGTGTCGCCCTGGACCTCCCCCTGCGCGACATCACCGGCGGCTACCGCGCCTTCCGCCGCGAGACCCTGGAGGGCCTCGGCCTGGACGACGTCGCCTCCCAGGGCTACTGCTTCCAGGTCGACCTCGCACGCCGCGCGGTCAAGGCCGGCTTCCATGTCGTCGAGGTGCCGATCACCTTCGTCGAGCGGGAGCTCGGTGACTCGAAGATGAGCCGCGACATCCTGGTCGAGGCGCTGTGGCGGGTCACGTCGTGGGGCGCGCGGGAGCGGGTCGGCAAGCTGATGAGCCGTACGAAGCCGTCGTCGCCGCCCCGGCCGTCGTAGCTCCTGCCCCGACTGCCCGCCGCTCGTCGCGTCGCCGTCCGCTTATCCCGCTCTGAGCCGGGTCCAGGCACACTGGACGCATGACGACTGGCGCTCCGACCCCCACCTATCCCGCCCGGCCCCGGCGCTCCCGGCTGCGCACCTTCCTGCCGCTGGGTGTCGCCGCCTGGCTGGTGCTGGAGATCTGGTTGCTCACCGTGGTCGCCGGCGCGACGAACGGGCTCGTGGTGTTCCTGCTGCTGCTCGCCGGTCTCGTGCTCGGCTCGGTGGTGATCAAGCGGGCGGGCCGACGCGCCTTCCAGGCCCTGAACGAGGCGCTGCAGCGCGGCGGCACCCCGACCAGCGGCGGTGGCAACGGCCTGATGATGCTGGGCGGCCTGCTGATCATGCTGCCGGGCCTGGTCTCGGACGCGCTGGGGCTGCTCCTGCTGATCCCGCCGGTCCAGAAGGCGCTGAGCCGTCGTGCGGAGCGGACGTTCGAGCGCAAGCTGCGCGAGGCGACCCCGGGTTCGTTCGGCGACGCCTTCCAGCAGGCCCGGATGCAACGCCCCGACGGCAAGGTCGTTCAGGGCGAGGTCATCCGGGACGAGCCGGGGAACGCCCCGGAGGGGCCGCGGCCGCCGCTGACGCGGTGAGACGCGAAGAGACCGAGATGCGGGAAACCGAGAAGAAGAGGGCCCGGCGCCACTGAGCGCCGGGCCCTCTTCTTGTTCTTGCTCTTGGCGCACCAAGTCTTTGGGTACGCCGAAGGCTTTTGGGCACGGCAAACCGCGGGCGTCGTACGTCAGCTTCACGTACGACGCCCGCGGTTACACGTTGCCTGGTGGTTCCGCCCAAGCCCCGCAGGGGTTAAGCGGACTTACGGCTGTCCCGGGGGTGAACCGCGATGTTCATCGCCCCGGAGCGGAGAACGGCGAGCCGTTCCTCGAGGACCTCTTCGAGTTCCTCGCGGGTACGCCGCTCCATCAGCATGTCCCAATGTGTACGCGCGGGCTTGGCCTTCTTCTCCTCAGGGCCGTCGCCGTCCACGAGGAGTGCCTGGGCCCCGCAGACCTTGCACTCCCACTCCGGCGGGATCTCCGCCTCGACCGAGAAGGGCATCTCGAACCGGTGCCCCTTCTCGCATGCGTACTCCACGGCCTGGCGCGGGGCCAGGTCGATGCCGCGGTCCGTCTCGTAGCTGGTCACCACGAGGCGCGTGCCGCGAAGAGCTCGCTCACTCATGAATCGTGCCTCCCGGGCTTGTCGCCCACAGGACAGGTGTCGCTGTCGTCGTCATCCGGTCAACGTCCGGTCGGCGGTAAAGATTCCCGTTCCGTGTCCCGTTCCGGGTGATGCGTCGCCGTCGTAGCCGCAGCCTTGCTGACCAATGTCGTACCCACCGGCGCCCGGTTTGTCACATCTGCTAGCAGATGTAACCCAGCGTTTCGGCATCTTTGACGCGCAGTAACGGTACGCCTGGCAGGCCAAACGCGTACACTACCGCCCTTTCACTCGGAACGCTAAATCGTGTCCGGCACCGGATTGCCCGCGTCGCTGATCGCCCGACGCGCCGGAACCCTTGCGAGCAGGGCGAATCCGAGGACGAAGAAGGCCACGAGCGAGATGATCGCGTCTCGATAACTTCCGGTCAGCTGGTAGGTGAGCCCGAAGAGAAGCGGGCCGAGCCAGCTCATGCCGCGGTCGCTCATCTCGTACGCCGAGAAGTATTCGGCCTCCTTCCCCGGCGGGACCAGATGGGAGAACAGGGACCGGGACAGGGCCTGGCTGCCGCCGAGGACCAGCCCGATGCCGGCGGCCAGTACGAAGAACCACACCGGTGCCCCGGCCGGCAGGAAGTACCCGGCCGCCAGCGTCACCGTCCACGCGATCAGCGAGCCGAGGATGGTGCGCTTCGCGCCGTACGTCCGGGCCAGCCGCCCCATCGTCAGCGCCCCCACCACGGCCAGCACCTGGACCAGCAGCACGGCGCCGATGAGCGTCGACTGGCCGAGGCCGAGTTCCTCGGAGCCGTAGACCGACGCCTGGGAGATGACCGTCTGGATGCCGTCGTTGTAGATCAGGTAGGCGAGGAGGAAGGCGAGGGTCAGCGGGTGGCGGCGCATGTCGCGGACGGTGGCCGCGAGCTGCCGGAAGCCCATGGCGGTCTGCTTCTTTTCGGCCGGTGCCTCGTCGCCCGTCTCGCTCCGGGCGCGGCGGTCGCGCAGTCGGCGCAGCGGGATCAGTGCGAAGCCGCCCCACCACAGGCCGGCCGATGCGAGACAGATGCGGACCGCCGTGCTCTCCGAGACGCCGAAGGAGTCGTGCGCGAGATACAGGACCAGGTTCACGACCAGCATCAGCGAGCCCGACGCGTAGCCGAAGGCCCAGCCCCGGGAGGAGACCGCGTCGCGCTCCTCGGGCGGGGCGATCTGTGGGAGGTAGGAGTTGTAGAGCATCATCGCGACCGACTGCGCGGCGTTCGCGACGATCAGCAGGAGGCCGCCGAGCAGATAGCGGTCGCCGTCCAGGAAGAACATGGCCGTGGTGGCCGCGGCCCCCGTATAGGCGGCGGCCCCGAGCAGGGGCTTCTTGCGGCCCGTACGGTCGGCCGCCGCGCCCACCAGGGGCATCACCACAACGGCCACGATCACCGACAGGGACACCGAGTACGCGAAGAACGAACCCGCGCGCACCGGGATGCCCAGCGGGTGGACGAACCCGTCGGCGTCCGCCGCCTCCTCGGCGACCGACGTCAGATACGGGCCCAGGAACACGGTGAGCACGCTCGTCGAGTAGACCGAGCACGCCCAGTCGTAGAAGTACCAGCCGCGCTGCTCGCGCCGACGTCCGGCGGCCTCGTCGGCCGGCTCTGTACGCACGGTTCCGGTGCCCACCGCGCCCTCGCTTCCCCGTGATGATCCCGCGCGCGGGTGGGGACGGGGGCGGGGGTCAGACCCAGACGCCGCGGTCCTCCATGACCTTGCGCAATGTGTCGATGTGATCGGTCATGATGCCATCGACTCCCAGGTCCAGGAGCCGGTGCATCACCTGGGGATCATTGATGGTCCACACGTGCACCTGGAGCCCGCGCGCGTGGGCGGCCCGTACGAAGCGGTGGTCCACCACCTGGATCCCGGACTGGGCCTCGGGAACCTGGGCGGCGACCGCCGAGCGGCGCAGCGCGGCCGGGACTCCCCAGGAGCGCAGCCGCAGATTGAGGACGCCCCGGGTGCCGTACGACGTGGCGAGACGCGGTCCGGCCAGGCGCTGGGCGCGGACGACGCGGGCCTCGGAGAAGGAGCCGACGCAGACGCGGTCCCAGGCGTTCGTGCGCTCGATCAGCTCCAGGAAGGGGTGGAGCGCGGGCTCCGCCTTGAGGTCGACGTTCCAGCGGACCTCGGGGAAGGTCTCCAGGAGCTCCTCGAAGAGGGGCACCGGCTCCTTGCCGCCCACGCGCGCGTGCCGTACGTCGTCCCAGGGCAGGTCCGCGATCCGGCCCGCCCCGTCGGTCACCCGGTCCAGGGTCGAGTCGTGGAACGCGACGAGCCTGCCGTCGCGCGTGGTGTGGACGTCGGTCTCGATGTACCGGTAGCCCAGCTCGACCGCGCGCCGGAACTGCAGCACGGTGTTCTCCAGACCGTCCGCCGCGCCGCCCCGGTGGGCGAAGGGGATCGGACCGGCGTGGTCGAGGTAGGGGTGGCGTATCCGCGTGGTGCTCACGGACGCAGTATCGCTCCCCGGGGTTGCCCGGTGGCAACGACCGTGCTGCCGTCCGATGCCGAGGGGACGGCGAACACCCGCAGGAAGAGCTGGGCGAGCGGGCCGATGGACACCGCGTAGAGGACGGTGCCGACACCGACCGTGCCGCCCAGCGCGAAGCCGGTCACGACGACCGCGATCTCGACGGCCGTACGCATCAGGCGGATCGAGCGGCCGGTGCGCTGGTGCAGGCCGGTCATCAGGCCGTCGCGAGGGCCCGGGCCGAAGCGGGCGGCGATGTAGAGGCCGGTGGCCACGCCGTTGAGCACGATGCCGGCCAGGAGGAGGGGGATCCGTACGGCCAGGGTGTGCGTTTCGGGAAGCAGGGCGAGCGTGCCGTCCATGGCGAGGCCGACCACGAAGACGTTGGAGACGGTGCCGAGGCCGGGGCGCTGGCGCAACGGGATCCACAGGAGCAGCACGGCCGCGCCGACGATGATCGACACGACACCGATCGTCAGGCCGGTGCGTTCGGCCAGGCCCTGGTGCAGCACGTTCCAGGGCTCCAGACCCAGGCCCGCCTCGACGAGCAGCGCCGAGCTCGCGCCGTACAGCGCGAGCCCGACGTAGAGCTGTGACAGCCGCCGGACGAGATGCCCGTGCGTGAGCCGCTTCGCCGTATGTCCTTGCGTGGACAAGGCGTGCCCCCCTGTGGTGGTAGTGGACTGATGCATGACACCCTGTGGCTTGGGAGGCGGTGCCCTCCATGGCCAATTCGGGGAAGGTGGACTGGAAATCATGGCGCAGTGGACTTCCGCGATGGGGGCCGCACAGCTGGCCCGGCTGCTCACCTCCCAGCAGGACCGCCCCGCCGGCCCCGGTACCAAGCGCCCGCCCGCGTACCGGTCCCTGGCCGACGGCATCCGGCTGCTCGTCCTGGAGGGCCGCGTTCCGGTCGCCGCACGGCTGCCCGCCGAGCGGGAACTGGCCCTCGCCCTTTCGGTGAGCCGTACGACCGTGGCCGCCGCGTACGAGGCGCTGCGCACCGAGGGGTTCCTGGAGTCGCGGCGCGGGGCCGGGAGCTGGACGGCCGTGCCGGCCGGGAACCCGCTGCCCGCCCGCGGTCTGGAGCCGCTGCCGCCCGAGGCGCTGGGCTCCATGATCGACCTGGGCACCGCTGCGCTGCCCGCCCCCGAGCCGTGGCTGACCCGTGCCGTCCAGGGCGCCCTTGAGGAATTGCCCCCGTACGCCCACACCCACGGCGACTATCCGGCCGGGCTGCCCGCACTGCGCGCGATGATCGCCGACCGGTACTCGGCGCGCGGGATTCCGACCATGCCCGAGCAGATCATGGTGACGACCGGTGCGATGGGCGCCATGGACGCGATCTGTCATCTGTTCGCGGGTCGCGGTGAGCGGATCGCGGTCGAGTCGCCGTCGTACGCCAACATCCTCCAGCTGATGCGGGAGGCGGGCGCCCGGCTCGTGCCCGTCGCCATGGCCGAGGGGCTGGCCGGCTGGGACGTGGACCGGTGGCGGCAGGTGCTGCGGGAGGCCGCGCCCCGGCTCGCCTATGTCGTCGCCGACTTCCACAATCCGACCGGGGCGCTGGCTGACGAGGACCAGCGGCGGCGGCTGGTGGACGCGGCGCGGTCGGCGGGCACGGTGCTCGTCGCCGACGAGACGATGAGCGAGCTGTGGCTCGATCCGGACGTGGAGATGCCGCGCGCGGTGTGCGCCTTCGACCCCGCCGGCTCGACCGTCATCACCGTAGGGTCGGCCAGCAAGGCCTTCTGGGCGGGGATGCGGATTGGCTGGGTGCGGGCGGCTCCGGACGTGATCCGCAGCCTCGTGGCCGCACGCGCCTACGCCGATCTGGGCACGCCCGTGCTGGAACAGCTCGCCGTGAACTGGCTGTTCGGTACCGGGGGTTGGGAGCAGGCCGTGGAGCTGCGGCGCGGGCAGGCCCGGGAGAACCGGGACGCGCTCGTCACGGCCGTGCGGCGGGAGCTGCCCGGTTGGGAGTTCGAGGTGCCGCGGGGCGGGCTCACGCTGTGGGTCCGCACGGGTGGCCTGTCGGGCTCTCGGCTCGCGGAGGTCGGGGAGCGGGTGGGGGTCCGGGTGCCGTCCCGCACGCGCCTACGCCGATCTGGGCACGCCCGTGCTGGAACAGCTCGCCGTGAACTGGCTGTTCGGTACCGGGGGT
>NZ_JAKEIP010000033.1 GCF_021474425.1 Streptomyces muensis
GCCTCAGACCAACCCCCCAGCCTTCCGTTCCTCCCCCGTCAACGGCGGCCCGTTCAGTGCCGGTTTCAGGGGGCCGATCGCGGCGGCCAGGAGGACGGACGGGGTCAGGAGGACTTCCGCGCCGCGTTCCAGGGACGTCACGTCCGTGACGCGGCGGGCGATGCGGCCGTTGCCGGTGGCGGTGTGCATGAGGCGGGCTACGTAGGCGGCGACGAGGCGTTCGCGCAGGGTGGGGCCGGACTCCGTCGCGCCGGGGTAGAAGACGTCCTGGCCGATGGCCATGTCCCAGGCGGCGGCGACCGGGCGGGTGACCGCCCGTTGGACGCGGCGGGCGAGGCCGGGCGTCGTCGGGGTGTGGCGGCGTGTCAAGTCCCGCAGGATCAGGGCACTTTGGGCGGCCACCGCCAGGCCGTGGCCGTAGACCGGGTTGAACGCGGCGAGGGCGTCGCCGAGGACGACGAGGTTCTCCGGCCAGGCCGGCATCCGCTCGTAGAAGAAGCGGCGGTTGACGGTCGTGCGGGTGCAGGAGACGGGGGAGATCGGCTCGGCGTTCTCGATGAGTTCGCCGATCAGCGGGTGACGCAGCTTCTCCCGGGCGAACGGCGCGAAGTCCTCGGCCGTGGCGGGAGGTTCGCCGCCACGGGTGCCGGAGAGGGTGACGATCCACCGGCCGTCCTCGATCGGCAGCAGGAAGCCCGCCCGGCCGGGCCCGCCGTCGTGCGGGTCGGGCTGCACGTTGACCACGGGGAAGCCGTCCCGGGCGTGCTCGGGGGCGAGGTAGAGACGGCTGGCGTACACCAGGCCGGAGTCGACCTCGCGGCGCTCGGGTGCGGGAAGGCCGAGTGCCGAGAGCCACTTGGGCGCCACGGAGCCGCGGCCGGTGGCGTCGACGACCAGGCAGGCGGACAGGGTGCGCTCGGCGCCGTCATGGGTCCGGATCCGCACGCCCGTCACGGCGGCGGCCGTGCCGAGCAGACCCACGGCCTCCGCCCGCTCGACCAGTTCGATCCGCTCGTCGGCGAGGACCTGCGCGCGGACCGTCGCGTCCAGCAGGTCACGGCCGGCCAGGATCACATGGTGCGACTCGGGCCAGCGGCGGAACCAGCCCCGGGCCGACATGGCGACCACGTCCGTCGTGACGGGCAGCCGCCGTGCTCCGGCTGCCTGGAGCACCTCGGTGATGCCCGGGAGCAGCTCCTCCATGGCCCGTACCCCGCCCGACCACAGCATGTGCGCGTGCCGGGCCTGCGGCAGCCCTTTGCGGGGCTCGGGGCCGTCCGGCAGGGCGTCCCGGTCGACGACGACCACCCGGTCGGCGAAACCGGCGAGCGCGCGGGCCGCGAGCATGCCGGTGTGGGATCCCCCCAGGACGACGGCGGTTCTGACGTCTGGGGCGGGGCGTTCGTTCATGTGGAGGCACTCTCTGCCGGGGCGGTCGCTCGGGCGCGTACCGCCTCGATGTCGTCGGGGTGGCGCAGGGCTCGGGACACGGCCTGGATCTCCCGCAGCAGATACGCGGTGTCGGGGCCGGACGGGGAGGCGCCGGCGTCGGCCTCCGGGGCACGCCGGCGGGTGTCGACGGCGTCCAGCAGCATCACCGCCGCGGCCAGGGCCTCCGCCCGCGCGGGCCCGGAACCGAGGCCGATGGCCGCCTCGTACGCCCGTGCGCGCAGGTCCTCGTCGAGGTGCCGGGACACCTGGAGCAGCGCGTCGCGGATGAACGTCTCCCGGCGGATCAGCCGGAGTTCCGCGGTCCCGCGCAGGGTGAACGGCTCGCGGGCGGCGCTGACCGACCGCATCAGCACGGACAGGGTCCGCAGCTGCCGGTGGCGTCGCCGGATCCGCCAGTGCTCGTGCAGGTACTGGCCCGTGTGCGGGAGGATGAAGCCCACCGCGACCAGGGACGCCGAGACACAGGCCGCCGACGGCGCCAGGTAGGTGCTCAGCCAGTCCAGGTCGTGGCCCGTCCAGCGGGCGACGACGGCGGTGAGCTTGGAGGCGTCGAAGAGCAGGTTCGTCGCGTAGCCGACGCCGAGGAACCTCAGGCCCCAGCGCAGCCAGGCGTCCAGGCCGTCGGTGCGGATCCAGTTCCAGATCAGCCGGGCGGTGATCGTGCAGGCCACGGTGTGCGCGAGCAGGTAGAGCAGGATCTGCTCGCGCATGAAGGGCGTCGTGGCGTAGTACGTGTCCAGGTCCCGCAGTCGTTCCTCGGGGGCGTCGGCGAGGGCGAAGAGCACCCACAGGGCGACGACCACACCCGCGTACACGGAGACGACCCAGCGTGTCGCGCGGCGCGTCGCGGCCGAGCGGTTGGTCAGGCCGTTGCGCCAGGCGATGATCAGCAGCAGCCAGGACGCGCACAGCGCGGTGATGAGCGAGTACACCCAGGGCGCCGAGATGTTCGGCACGCCGGTGACGCGGTTGGTCCAGGCGATCGTGCTCGGGGCGGCGAAGACGAACACGGCGCAGGCGAACAGCAGCAGCCCGCCGACGGCACGCAGCAGCGGGTCCCGCCACATCCTGACGATGCTGGGCAGCTTGATCGCAAGGGCGGCGGTGAGGGCGACGGTCGGGATCCAGAAGGAGATCTGGACGTCGTCCAAGAGCCCCTCCGAGGCTGCCACCAGCCCCGACACCGACTCCGGCTCAGACACCAGCCCCGACGCCAGTCCCGACACCGGCCCGGCAGCCCAGGTCACCGCTCCACTCTCCTGCCCCTGCCTCTGTCCACGGCACCGCTCCCACTCCCGCGATACCCCATCGACCGCTGCACCGGCCCGAGCGGCGCGTGCGCCCCCCGCCCCGACAGCAGCGGCCGGAACGCGGCCGCCAGCCGGTGCCCGAAGTCGTCGGCCTCGGACTCGTCCCGCTCCCGGGAACCGTTGCGCGCGGCCACCGTGAGGGCGACGTCCTTCCAGCCGGGCGTACCGGCGAAGGCGTGCGCGGCGGCCGTACCGTCGGTGTGGTGGTGGCCGTGCCCGGCATGCAGATGCCACAACTCGTGGCCGAGGATGACCAGTTGCTGCATCGCCTCGGCCCGCTCCTCGACGATGACCAGGTCGAAGTCCTGGAACTCCACCCACAGTCCGGTCACTTCGATCTCGTCCGGGAACCGCTCGAACCGCAGCTCGACGGGCCGCCCGCCGCGCCGCGCGCTCATCTCCGCGCACAGCGCGTGGCACAACTCGCGGACATCGGCCGGGGGGTGGGGTCTGGCACGCAGGGCGGCGCTCAGATCGGAGGCCAGGTCGCGCATCGCGGAAGCGGAGCGTGAGCGCCGCAGCCGCAGACGCAGCCGGAGCACCGAAGCGACCCGGGCCGCCCTCTCGCGCGCGCCCGCGATGTCCATCGCACCCCCTGTTTCCCCCGCCGCCCGGCGGGCCGTTCGAGCCTACGCGGACCCGCGTGTCCGCGTCATGTGATCCGGCGACCGTAGTTCAACCGGTAACCAAGCGCTCCGCGGGGCGCAGGCCCGCGGACCCGGCCGCCGTGCCCACGGCCCGCTCCGGAATTCGTGCACGGGGCATTGACTGGTAAGCGCTTTCCCCCTACGGTCCCGTTCGAAGTTACGTGCATAATTCGATATCTCGAACAGTTAGGACCAGGGAATGGGACGACCTGGCCTCGATCGCAGGCAACTTCTGGCCGCCGCCGGAGGGCTCGCGGTGGCCGGCAGCTTCGGCTTCGCGGCACTGGGCACCGGCGCCGACGCGCTGGCCTCCAACGCGCGTACCCGGGTGCGGTACTGGAACCTCTTCAGCGGTGGCGACGGCGCCAACATGATCGCGATGCTGGACGCCTTCCGGAAGGCCACCCCCGGCATCGACGTGAAGGACTCCACCCTCCAGTGGGGCAACCCCTTCTACACCAAGCTCGCCATGGCCGCCGCCGGAAACCGCGCACCCGACCTCGGCGTCATGCACATGGGCCGCGTCACCGGCTTCTCACCGGGCCGTCTGCTGGACCCCTGGGACGTCGAGCTGCTCGCCAAGTACGGCGTACGGGAACAGGACTTCAACCCCAGGCTCTGGCGGCGCGGCGTCATCGACGGCAAGCTCTACGCCCTTCCGCTCGACATCCACGTCCAGCTCTGCTTCTACCGCAAGGACGTGCTGAAGAAGGCCGACCTGCTCGGCGACGACGGCCGGATGATCCCGGTCACCTCCACGAACGAGTGGTTCGACGTCCTGAAGGCGGCCAAGGCCGTCCAGAAGAAGGGCCTGCAGACGATCGGCCTGTGGACCAACGACCAGAACTTCCAGTGGTGGTTCTTCGTCGCCTTCTACACCCAGCTCGGCGGGAAGTGGTTCGACGACGCCGACACCGAGGTCCTCTTCGACACCGACAAGGCCACCCAGGTCCTGGAGTTCCTCCGCAGGCACGTCACCGACGGCTACGTCATCCCCGGCGCCCCCACCGGCGAACAGTTCGTCAACGGCGCCCCCTTCACCTGGGAGGGCAACTGGTCGGTGCCGGTCTTCTCCGGCGCGAAGCTCGACTACGGCGCGACCCCGCTGCCGCCCGTCTTCGGTCAGCAGGCCACCCACGCCGAGTCGCACGCCTTCGTCCTGCCCCACCAGTCCGACCGCGGCGGCGCCACCAACGAGGGCGCCCACGAACTCGCCGCCTACGTCGTCAAGCACGCCCTGCAGTGGGCGGCCGGCGGCCACATCCCCGCGTACACCCCGACGCTCGCCACGGACGCGTACAAGAAGCTCACCCCGCAGAACGAGTACGTCAGCGCCATGGACCACCAGGCCACCGAGCCGAAGGTGTGGTTCGCGGGCTCCACCGGCGTCCTCGCCCAGGACCTCGGCCCGGTCGTCGTCTCCTCGACCATGGGCTCCGCCAAGCCGGACAAGGTCGCCCGGACGATGAAGAGCCACCTCACCAAGCTCCTCGCCTCGAAGAACCCGATGGACGGCAGGACCGCCGCGCAGGGAGGTGCGGTCGTATGACGACCAGCGCGCACATGACGACCGGGGCACACACCGCCCTCGCACCGGCACGCGCGAGGACCGCGAGCGCCACCGCGACCGTCCGCCGCAAGCAGGGCTTCCAGCACGGAGGCTGGTTCGTCGCCCCGTTCCTGGCGCTCTTCGCGCTGTTCGTGATCTGGCCGCTGCTGCGCGGCGTCTACCTCAGTTTCACGGACGCCAACATCTCCGGCGACGGCGCGAGCTTCGTCGGCCTCGACAACTACCGCGAGGCCCTGAACGACTCGGCGATGTGGGACGCGCTCGGCCACAGCGCCTACTTCACGCTGCTGGTCGTCCCGTGCATCACCGTCCTCGCCTTCCTGCTCGCGATGCTGGCCCACAACATCGAACGCGGCAAATGGCTGTGGCGGCTGTGCTTCTTCGTGCCGTTCCTGCTGCCCTCCACCGTCGCCGCCAACATGTTCCAGTGGCTGTTCACCCAGGGTATCGGCCTGATCAACGAGACCTTCGGCCTGACCACGCCCTGGCTGACCGACAAGTCGTACGCCATGCTCGCCATCGTCATCGAGACCCTGTGGTGGACGGTCGGCTTCAGCTTCCTGCTCTACCTCGCCGCCCTCCAGGGCATCCCGGACCACCTGTACGAGGCCGCGAAACTGGACGGCGCGAACGCCTGGCACCGCATGGTCCACATCACGCTGCCCATGCTGCGCAACATCACCGGCCTGGTGATCACCCTTCAGATCCTGGCCTCGCTCCAGCTCTTCGACCAGGCCGTCGTGATGATGGACTTCTCACCCGGACCGGAGCTCTCCACCCGCTCCTTCGTCCAGTACACCCTCGAACAGGGCTTCACCAGCTACCGCGTGGGCTACGCCTCCGCGATGTCCATCATCTTCTTCGTGATCATCGCAGTCGTCGCCCTGGCCCGGATGTGGCTGCTGCGCAACCGTGAGGAGGGCGGCCGATGACCACCACCCAGATACGGGTCAGGACCCGCAAGCCCTGGACGCCCGGCCAGATCGTCCTCACGCTGATCGGCGTCGCCGTCTCCGCCGTCTTCGTCGCGCCGATCGCCGCGGCCCTGCTCACCTCGTTCAAGTCCGAGGCGGAGGCGGCCGCGATCCCGCCGCACTGGCTGCCGGAGGTCTGGACGGCGCAGGCCTGGAAGGGGCTGTGGGAGACCGGCAACATCACCAACTGGTTCGTCAACTCCCTGGTGGTGTCGGTCTGTGTCACCTCCGTCGTGCTGGCGGTCAGCGCCCTCGCCGGCTACGGCTTCGCCCGCACCGAGTTCCGCGGCAAGAGCGTTCTCATGGGCATCGTCATGGGAGGCCTGATGATCTCCCCGGCCGTCCTCGGCGTCCCGCTCTTCACCACGGTCCAGCAGATGGGGATGGTCGACACCTACTGGGGCATGATCCTGCCCCAGTGCGCGCCCGCCGCGATGGTCTACATCCTCTACAAGTTCTTCCAGGGCATCCCGCGCGAGCTGGAGGAGGCCGCGTTCATCGACGGCGCCGGCCGCTGGCGCGTCTTCTTCACCATCGTCGTCCCGCTCGCGAGGCCGTCGTTGGCGGCGGTCGGCATCTTCACCTTCATCGCCTCCTGGAACAACTTCCTCTGGCCCTACATGGTGACCAACAACCCCGACCTCATGACCATGCCGAACGGCATCGCGACCGTCATGAACTCCTACGGCATCCAGTGGGCCCAGCTCATGGCCGGCGGCCTCATGGCGGGCCTGCCCCTGATCGTCGTCTTCGTCTTCTTCCAACGACAGATCGTGGCGGGCGTGGCCCACACGGGCCTGGCCGGCCAGTAAAGGGGAGCAGAGTTGAAGAGCCTGAGAATCGCGACGCTTCTCACCGCCGCCCTCATCGCCCTCCTGCCGTCCACGGCCCAGGCGGACACCACCTACCCCGACCCGCTCCCCATCACCGGCCAGCAGATCATCCACGACCCGACGGTCCTGAGGCTGAAGTCCGGCCAGTACGTGGCGTACTCGACCGGCAGCGTGATCGGCGCCCGTCTCTCGAAGGACCTGAGGAACTGGAGCGACGCGGGCAACGCCTTCGCACAGCCCCCGAGCTGGTGGTACGAGTACAACGACACCGGTGACCCGTGGGCGCCGGACATCTCCTACCGCGCCGGCCGCTACTGGCTCTACTACGCCGTCTCCTCCTGGGGCACCAACCACTCCGCGATCGGCGTAGCGACGTCCCGCTCCGGCCTCCCCGGCACCTGGACCGACCACGGCAAGGTCCTCACCTCCGAGACGACCGACACCTGGAACGCCATCGACCCGGCGATCATCCAGGCCGACGGCAGACTGTGGATGTCCTTCGGCTCGTACTGGACGGGCATCCGGATGGTGGAACTGAACCCGCGGACCGGCAAGGCACTCACAGCAGCCCCGGTCCACCACCTGGCCACCCGCCCCGACGCCCCGTACGCGGTAGAGGGTCCATACATCGTGAAGCATGGCCGCTTCTACTACCTCTTCGCGTCCTACGACCAGTGCTGCCAGGGCGTGAACTCGACCTACAAGATCAGGGTCGGCCGCTCGACCTCGGTCACCGGCCCGTACGTCGACAGCAAGGGCAAGCCGATGCTGGAGGGCGGAGGAGACCTGTTGCTGGAGGGCCATGGCCGCTACGTCGGTACGGGCGGCCAGTCCGTGTTCCGGGCCCAGGGCAGAGACTGGCTGGCGTACCACTATTACGACGCACAGGACAAGGGCACCCCCAAGCTGGGCCTGAACCGCCTGAGCTGGTCAGCTTCCGGCTGGCCAAAGGCTTTTTAGGGGCGCGGGGAACTGCGCGACCAGCCCCCACAACCCGCAGCCGCCAACGAAACAAGAACCACCCCTCTGGAAAGGCGACCATGCAAGCAACGGCCCGCGTCACCCTCGACCCCGCCTTCACCATCGGCGAGGTCAACCCCCGAATCTTCGGCAGCTTCGTCGAACACCTCGGCCGCTGCGTCTACACCGGCATCTTCGAACCGAACCACCCCACCGCCGACGAGGACGGCATCCGCACCGACGTCCTGGACCTCGTCCGCGAACTCGGCGTCACCGCCATCCGCTATCCCGGCGGCAACTTCGTCTCGGGCTACAAGTGGGAGGACTCGGTAGGCCCCACAGAAGACCGCCCCCGCCGCCTCGACCTCGCCTGGCGCTCCACCGAGACCAACCGTTTCGGCCTCTCCGAGTACATCGCCTTCCTGAAGAAGGTCGGCCCCCAGGCCGAGCCCATGATGGCCATCAACCTGGGCACCCGCGGAGTCGCCGAGGCCCTCGAACTCCAGGAGTACGCCAACCACCCGGAGGGCACCGCCCTGTCCGACCTCCGGGTCACCCACGGCGACAAGGACCCCTTCGGCATCAAGCTGTGGTGCCTCGGCAACGAGATGGACGGCCCCTGGCAGACCGGTCACAAGACCGCCCAGGAGTACGGCCGGATCGCCGCCGAGACCGCCCGCGCGATGCGCCAGATCGACCCCGGCGTCGAACTCGTCGCGTGCGGCTCCTCCAGCCAGTCCATGCCGACCTTCGCCGCCTGGGAGGCGACGGTCCTGGAGGAGACGTACGACCTCGTCGACCACATCTCCCTGCACGCCTACTACCAGCCCGAGAACGGCGACATCGACTCCTTCCTGGCCTCCGCCGTCGACATGGAGTCCTTCATCGAGAACGTGGTCGCCACCGCCGACCACATCGGCGCGAAGCTGAAGTCGAAGAAGAAGATCAACCTCTCCTTCGACGAGTGGAACGTCTGGTACATCTCGGAGTGGCACGAGATCGAGAACTCCGGCGCGCGGGACTGGGCGGAGGCCCCCCGGCTGCTGGAGGACAACTACAGCGTCACCGACGCCGTCGTCTTCGGCTCGCTCCTCATCGCCCTGCTGCGGCACGCCGACCGCGTCACCGTCGCCTGTCTCGCCCAGCTCGTCAACGTCATCGCGCCGATCATGACCGAGCCGGGCGGCCCGGCGTGGCGGCAGACGACCTTCTTCCCGTTCGCGCAGGCCTCGAAGTACGGCCGCGGCCAGGTCCTGGACGTCCGCGTGGACTCGCCGACGTACGAGACGAAGAAGTACGGCGAGGCCGACCTGCTGCACGCCACCGCCGTACGCGCCGAGGACGGCACCGTCACCGTGTTCGCGGTCAACCGCGGCCGCACCGAGGCGCTGCCCCTGGAGGTCGCCCTGAACGGCCTCGACCTGACGCGGGTCGTCGAGCACAGCGCCCTCGCGGACGCCGACCCCGACGCCCGCAACACCCTCGACGACCCCGAGCGGGTCGCCCCGCACCCGGTCGAGGGCACGGAACTGAAGGACGGCCGCCTCACCGCCGTGCTGGAGCCGCTGTCCTGGAACGTGATCCGGCTGGGCTGAGACCGACGGTGAGACCGAAGGTGAGACTGACGGAGGTCCACACCTTGGACCTCCGTCCCACACTTCGGACGCTCACAGCTCGCCCCCAGCCTGATGCCCTAGGGTCCGGTCCCGTCATCCCTATCAACCCGGTAGGAAACCTCGGAAAGACGGGACCGGCCGCATGCGCACGCTGATACTGCTCGCCCTCGCGGGGCTGGGGGCCCAACTCGTGGACGGCAGCCTCGGCATGGCCTACGGGGTGACCTCGACCACGCTGCTGCTCGCCCTGGGTACGAATCCGGCCGCCGCCTCCGCGACCGTCCACCTCGCCGAGATCGGTACGACGCTGATGTCCGGCGCCTCCCACTGGCGCTTCGGGAACGTCGACTGGAAGGTCGTCGGGAAGATCGGTGTGCCCGGCGCGGTCGGCGCCTTCCTCGGCGCGACCGTCCTGTCGAAGCTGTCCACCGAGGTGGCCGCGCCGCTGATGTCCCTGATCCTGCTGGGCCTCGGTGTGTACGTCATGTCCCGCTTCACCTTCCGCGGCCTGCCCAAGGACCGCGTGGGCCTGCCCCTGCGCCGCCGTTTCCTCACCCCGCTCGGCCTGGTCGCCGGCTTCCTCGACGCGACGGGCGGCGGGGG
The DNA here is from genome assembly GCF_021474425.1 of Streptomyces muensis. GTDB lineage: Bacteria > Actinomycetota > Actinomycetes > Streptomycetales > Streptomycetaceae > Streptomyces > Streptomyces muensis. The sequence goes on from NZ_JAKEIP010000033.1 coordinate 9,966, forward strand.
CTGGGGCCCGGTCGGGACGCCGGCCCTGCTGGCCTCCGGCCGGATGGAGCCGCGCAAGGTCATCGGCTCGATCGACACCAGTGAGTTTCTGGTCGCTGTCGCAGCGAGCCTCGGCTTCCTTTTCTCGCTGGGCTCGCAGGGCATCGACTTCGTCTGGGTGGCCGCCTTCCTCGCCGGCGGACTGGTCGCCGCGCCGATCGCCGCCTGGCTGGTGCGCGTCCTGCCGCCCCGCGTCCTGGGCTCCGCGGTGGGCGGCGTCATCCTCGTCACCAACGTCCGCACCCTGCTGAACAGCGACTGGCTCGCGGTCTCCGGGGTGACGGCCGTGGCGGTGTACGTCGCGCTGTACGGCCTGTGGGCCGCCGCCCTGACGTACTCGATCCGCGCCCACCTGACGGAGACGAGGGCGGCGGCAGAGGCCGAGCCCGCCGAGGAGCGGCGGCAGCCGGTCGGCGTCTGACCGAACGGAATCGGCCACTCGGGGGCGTCTCGCTCAACCGCGTTGTGAATGGCTGGAGTTGGCCCTGTCGGCGACTCCTGCAACTCCTACGATGCGTACGCCTCCGACCTTCACAGAAACCCCACTGATTCTTCAAAGATTTAACAAGTGGGCGCGGGCCGGGGGCACAGCCACCCCCCATCCCCAAGGAGCGCTCCATGGCACGTGGACTCCTGCGATTCCTGCTGAGCGGCGGCGCACTCGCCGCTCTGCTCACCGCGGCGCTGCCCGCGCAGGCGACCCCGGCGTTCGAAGACCCGCCGCCGGACAAGATCGTCATCAAGGTCGCCACGGTGAACGGTTCCGGCTGCCCCCAGGGCACCACCGCCGTAGCCGTCTCCGAGGACAACACCGCGTTCACCGTGACGTACAGCGACTACCTCGCCCAGGTCGGCGGCAACTCCGACCCCACGGCGTTCCGTAAGAACTGCCAGCTCAGTCTGGTCGTGCACGTCCCCGGTGGCTTCACCTACGCCATCGCCAGCGCCGACTACCGCGGCTTCGCCGCCCTCCAGCCCGGCGCGAGTGCCATGCAGCGAGCCTCGTACTACTTCCAGGGCTCACCGAGCACCCAGTTCCGCAGCCACCCCTTCAGCGGCCCGCTCAACGACAACTGGCAGGCCACCGACGAGACCGACTGGGCCCAGCTGGTCTGGGCGCCCTGTGGAGTACAGCGCAACTTCAACATCAACACCGAGCTGAGAGTGAACCTCGGCTCGTCCTCGGCGAGCAAGGTCAGCTTCATGACCATGGACTCGACGGACGGCGACATCAGCACGGTGTACCACCTGGCATGGAAGCAGTGCCCGGAGAAGTAGCCGAGTAGCCCCCCCCGCGGTTCCCGTGGACACGTCAGGCCGTGCCCGGTGCTGGAAGCGCCGGGCACGGCCTGACACCTGTCCCGTCGGGGTCGGGTCAGCTCGCCACTCCCAGGGTGAGCGTCCCGCCGTAGCCGGCCGAAGGGGTGCTGCCCAGGGCGGTCAGGGTGAGGAGCCCGGACGCGGCGCCTCCGTCGTCGTAGATGCCGTCCTGGGCGAGGGTGGTGCGCGGGACGGTGTTGGCGGCGTAGGTGGCGAGCGGCGCGACTCTCGCGGTGATCGTCTCGTCGAAGAAGGGCTGGCCGGTGTGGAGTTCCCGGCCGCCGGTGAAGGAGCCGTCGTCGGTGAGCGTGACGTCGGTGTGCACCTTGACGTGGATGTGCACGCAGCGGCCCCGGTACCAGCCGGGGTACACGGTCGTGATGCGTGCGACGCCGTCCGGGCCGGTGAGCACGCCGCCGCGCAGGAACGTGCCGTTGTCGGGCTCGTCGTGGCCGTTGTTGCTTCCTCGCTGATGTCGGCGCGGACGAGTTGTCCGTCGAGGTGGTAGGGGCCTTCGGTCATCTCCTTGGTGAGGGTGCAGACGGCCGTTGCGGCGACCGGGGCCTGGCCGGCCGCCTCGGCTGTGGGGGCTTCGGGTGCGGCGGCGGTGACGGCCAGCGAGGCGGCCGCGGCGCCGGTGGCGATCAGCACGGTACGGCGACCGATCGTGGTGGGGGTCGGCCTCGGTGCCTTCAAAATGTCTGTCATGAGCACGGCACCATAGAAGGGGAGGCTGTTGATGGGCTGCCAGTGGGGCAAAGTGAGCATCCGTCAAATTCCTTGCCGCACAAGTGACTTCACCTTGCTTGCGAGGGGGTTCCGGGTCCACGTCAGGGAGAATCACATTCCGGTGTTGTGGCGAGGAGCGTCGCCGCCTCCGGAGTGGAGGTGTGGAACCCGTGCGACTGCCCAGCGGAGCCGGGAAATGCGAACGCGTGTTCCGATGGTCGCCGGTTGGAGTGATGATCGCGCGATTGGAGTACGGATGTGCGACTGTCGTGCGTACGGTCTCGTTGTGAGACGTCAGCAGGCCGTGGACCTTCGGTCGGAGGGGCGTGGAGGGGGTGAGGATGTGGCGGGAGTGGGGATGGTCGCGGAGGAAGCCGGGTACGCCCGGTGGACGTTCCGCCTGCGTGTGTCGTCCACTGCACTCGCCGCGCTGATGGACGAGTGGGGACGGTGCCGGTGGGTGTGGAACGAGAGCGTGGCCAAGTCGCAGCAGGTCCACGCCCGGAACAAGACACGGCCCGAGGGCGTCGGCAAGGAGACGTGCGGTCCGGCACAGCTCGACAGAATGCTGACCGAGGCCCGTGCCCGTACTCCTTGGCTGCGTGAAGGCAGCTCGGTGCCGCAGCAGCAGATCATCCGTGACTTCGGGAAATCCAGGGCGAAGGCGCAGAAGGACATTCGTGAGCGTCTCCCTCAGCGGCAACGGGCTGGGATGCCGAGGTGGAAGAAGCGGCGCGAGGCCCTGCCGAGCCTCAACTATACGAAGCGCGGGTTCCGTCTGAGGGGCCGCCGCCTGCACCTGGCCGGGGGCATCGTCCTGACGCCCGTGTGGTCGAGGGACCTGCCCGCCGAGCCCACGTCAGTGCGCGTGTACCGGGACGCGGTGGGGCACTGGTATTGCTCGTTCGTGGTCCCTGCCGAGGTGCGACCGCTGCCTGTAACCGGCCGGGTGATCGGTGTCGACTGGGGCGTGAAGGAGACCGCGACCACCACGTCCGACGCCCACGACCTCCCGCATGCACAGCACGGGAGGAAGGTGCAGACCAAGCTGTCGCGGTACGACCGCATGATGGCACGCCGCAAGCCGAAGAAGGGGCAGTCCGGAACGAAGGGCTACCGTGAGGCGAAGAAGTGGCGGGCGAAGACCTATGCAAAGATCGCCCGGCAGCGTCAGGACACCGGCCGAAAATGGGCCAAGCGCGTGGTCCGAGACCACGACGTTGTGGCAGTGGAGGACTTCCGGCCCAAGTTCCTCGCGAGGTCGACGATGGCCCGCAAGGCCGCTGACGCGGCGATCGGCGCAACCAAACGAGCGCTGACCGAGATGGCCCGCAAGCACGGCCGGATCGTGCACCTGGTGCACCCGGCCCACACCACGATGGACTGCGCGCACTGCGGAGCGAGAGCCAAGCACGCACTGCCGCTGTCGGAACGAACGTATACCTGCACCGTGTGCGGAACCGTCTCCCCCAGAGACAAGAACTCCGCCCGCGTGATGCTCGTCCGGGCTGGTTTCAACCCGGCTGATGCTGAAGGCGTAAGCCCTCCGGGAGCGCTGCTCCCGGAGGCTGCCTGAGTCAGGAATCCACCTCATCCATGAGGGGGAGGATTCAATTCACCGACGACGATCGCGGGGGCATCAGGCTGGCGCAGGCTCCCGACCCCATGTGGGAGGCCTGCCCGGCATGCACATGCTCCAGACGAACCCGGGGCCGCAGTCTTCGGCGGCTGGCGGAATACAGTGGGCCACGAACTGCATGCAGTCATACGCCCGTTGTTCCACCGACCCGCCAGTCGGCTACTCGGCCGACCTCCTCACGTCGACCGCCGGCACGAGCGGCCTAGACGCCGGGATTGGTGCCTGCTGTCCATGCCACGAAGCGGCTCCGCGGTACCTGGTCGAACTGTCGCGCGGGAGGCGGCGGGTGCCGCCGTGGGCGAGGTCGCACGCCGACGGTGAAAGGCAGGCTGTCAGGTATCTGGCGCGTACCTTCAGGAGCTACTTCGGCTCAGCTCTGGCCCCTTGGTGGAACGACATCCGCGCCCGTCACGGCCCGGTACCTGGCCAACGGCGACCTGGGCGGACTGCTGAGCACCCTCCATCCCGGCCTCGTCTGGCAGCGACTGGTTCTGGGTGATGGGGCTGGGTGCGGACCGTGACGTCCGGCTCGACGTGCGCGGGCTGCTGGTCCTCCCGCCGTACTCCTGCTGGTGCAAGCCGACGCTGCTGAAAGACCCCGCTCTGCCGTGCGTCGTGGTGTAGCCGATGACACATGAGGCGGTGCTGGCCGGAGGAGTACCCGGGCTGCGTTCTCTGAACGCCCCCTTGGCCGCCCTCGCACCGGTATCCTCGAATCGGTCGCGGACCATGGGGTGGCGGCGACCGAACTCGCCCATGACGCGGGGATCTCACCGGCCACCGTCAGCCATCACGTCAGCATTCTGCGTAAGGCAAGGTTGCTCAGCGCGTGCAGGGCGGGGAAGGCCGTACGGCATTCGGTCACGCCCCTGGGGCTGGCGCTGCTGGGCGGTCATCCGGCTGCGCCGTCAGGACGGTTGGCATGAACCGATCGCGATGGGCGCCAATGGCTGAGCCGCTCATCTACCGCCTGCGATGCCATCAAGGTTCGGTATGCCAGGCGCTGGGCCCGAACCTCCGGCAAACGTCCACACGGGCGCACCAGGAGTTCATGCCGGGCCTGGCCGACGACCACATTCTGCCGCCGCGCGCCGCCTTCTCGCCGAAGTGTCCGTCTTGGAAAGCGGGTAGCAACAGTCGCGTACGCGGTAACGCGGCAGGTCCCGTGAAGAAGTTGACGTATTCGGTGACCCGATGGCCATAGCGGTGAAGCCGGTCGCCGGAACGCGTCGTGCACCGGCTCGGGGAAGCTGGCCGTCTCCTCCTCGGCGTGCTTTGATCCTGCGCACGGCTGGGGGCGTCGTGGCCGCCGCCGCTTTTGCAACATGCTCGCTCGAAGGGAACCGCAGGTTATGAGCTACACCTCTCAGGTTGAAACGGCCGAGATCGCCGACGCTGCCCTGGACAACATCTCCGGTGGCCAGGCGGGCGCCGCCTCCGCTGGCCTCACGGGCGCCCTCTCCGGCGGTCTCTCCGACTCCCTCTCCGCCGTCGCCTGCGTCGACGCCTTCGCCGCGATATCGCCCGAGGGCGTCGCGCTGGGCCTGCACGCGCACGCTGCCGCTCACTGAGGGAACTTGTGCGACGGGCCCTGGAATTCGCCTTTTGATTCCGGGGCCCGTTTTTTCTCAGCCTTTCTGGCAGTGAGAGAGTTTGGATTGAACCGATGGCGGTGGAGGTCAAGGTCTCTCTAGCATGGGACACATGACCGACAATCGGATCGAACTGGCCGACGCCGTACAGGCGGTACGGGACGAACTGATCACCGCTGCGGCCCGTTCGTCCGGGCAGGACGTGACCTTCGAAGTGGGCGACATCGAGCTGGAGTTCAGCGTCGAGCTGCGCAAGGAGGTCAAGGGCGGGGTGAAGGTCAAGGCGTGGGTGGTGGAGGCCGGGGCCGACGGGGGAGGCGGCACCACGCGCACCCATCGGGTCGCGGTCACGCTCAAAGCGGTCGACTCCGCGACCGGACAGCCGTGGAAGGTCCGTAACGAGAACCGGGGGAGTGTGGCTCGGTTCGGTCGGCGTGACGACGAGCGATGATCGTGGGCAGCGTTTCGGATCGCGTCGTCGCGGTCTTTGGGGATGGGCAGGGCAGTGGAGTACTGCTCGCCCCCAATCTGGTGCTCACCGCACAGCACGTGGTGCGCGGCAACGGTTGCGTCGAGGTGATCCATCCTTCGAAACGGCATCCGGTCCCATGCTTCGTCACCTGGGCCGACGAGACCCTCGACGCCGCTGTGCTCCTCGCGGACTCGGAAGTGATCGGTCCCGAGCTGTCCGGCCCCCTGGGACAGATCAGAGTGGGCGGCGTCGGCACCGGTGCTCCGCTGCCGCATTGCCAGATCGTGGGATTCCCCGAGATCCAGCGCTACGGCGAGCGTGGCGACGACCTTGAGTACGACCAGTTCCGCGCGACCGTACTGCCCTTGGCCGGACGCATGAGGAACGCCCTCGTCTGCGAACTCGACGTTCCCGCTGTGGACGAACGGGGTAAGGGGACCTCACCGTTGGGCGGGCTGTCAGGAGCTCCTGTCTTCGCGGGAGCTGTGCTCCTCGGGGTCGTGCATCAGGTGCCGCAGGGCCGCTCCCACCTCAGAATCGAAGCGGTCCCGATCGCTGCTGTGCTGACCGAGGCCCGGTCGTTCCGATGGGGCTTCAAGGTCGAGGACATCAACGACGTCCACCCGCAGGACGAACGGTTCGAAGCCCGGTACGCCAAGGACCTGGCCGCGCAGTACCGCAGGACGGAGATCTTCGGCATCGAGGAACTCGGCCGCACCGAGTCCCGCTGGGACCTCGACACCGCCTATCTGAGCCTGGAGGCCGAGACCGCCGCAGGGCTGGACGACCGCAAGGAGGCCAAGTACTCGGCGCAGCGCATCGACAGCCTGCTCAGGGAACGCCCCCGCGCCCTGCTGCGCGGCCAGGCGGGCGCCGGCAAGACCACCCTGGTGTGGTGGCTGGCGGCGCACGCGGCGAATGGCACCCTCGACAACAACCTCTGGAAACTGAACGGAATGGTGCCGTTCGTCATCCCGATGCGTGAGGTGTACGCGCGGGGCGGGCGGTTCCCGGCGGTGGCGGAGCTGCTCTCGGCCGGCAGGGTCATCTCGGACGACGCCCCGCCCGGCTGGGCGGGCCGGGTCCTGGAGGCCGGCCGCGCGCTGCTATTGGTGGACGGCCTGGACGAAGTCCCGCCGGAGGAACGGGAGAAAGCTCGGCGCTGGCTCTCCGACCTCCTCGCCCGGTACCCGGACACCCGGTGCCTGGCCACCGTCCGCCCGGACGCGGTGGAGAAGGACTGGCTCCGCGCCGAGGGCTTCGCCGAACTGAGGCTGCTGCCCATGAGCGACGAGGACGTCCAGTCCTTCGTCTCCGCCTGGCACGAGACCGCCCGCCTGGAGTCGGAATACGTCTACGACACCCGCCGGTGCGGCGACGAGAAGGAACTCCTCTTCGCCCTGGAGCAGGACCTAGCCCACCAGCTGGAGCAGAACACGGCGCTCCGCGACCTCGCCCGCACCCCGCTCCTGTGCGCCGTCATCTGCGCCCTGCACCGCCGCCGCCGTGGCCTCCTCCCTACGACCCGCTGGTCGCTGTACCGGGCCGCGCTCGCCATGCTCCTCGGCGGCCGGGACGCGGCGCGCGGTGTCTCCCGACCCGACGACATCAGTCTTGACTCGGACGAACAGCACGCGCTGCTCCAACGGCTGGCCATCTGGCTCGTACGGACCGAGCAGCAGCAGCTGACCCACGCGCAGGCCACCCAGCAACTCGACCTCGCGACACGCGACATGCCGCAGATCCGGGCCCAGGCGACTCCTGACCGAGCACTGCGCTATCTCATCGAACGCAGCGGGCTGCTTCAGGAACGGACGCATGACGCGATCCAGTTCATCCACCGGACGTTCCAGGACTTCCTGGCGGCGAAGGAGTTCCACGAGAGCGGGTACGTCCTGGAACTCCTCAACCACGCGGGTGAGGAAGCCTGGCGGGACGTGATCGTGCTGGCTGCCGGGCACGCGACGCGGACGGACGCGCAGGTGCTCATCGAGCGGCTGGTGCAGTACGGGGACGTCGTGCAGGGGCGTGCCGAGAAGTGGTATCTGCATGTGCTGGCGGCGCAGTGCGCCAGCAGTCTGTTGTCTCTGGATGCGGCGCTGATGGAGGTGGTGAGGGGGCGGGTGCGGGCTCTGATGCCGCCGGTTACTCCTTCGGAGGCCGATGATGTCGGGAGCTTGGGGGCGTGGGTCGTGGACCTGCTGCCAGGGCCGGAAGGCGACGACGTTTCCGGTGTCCTGGGGACCATCCACGCCCTTACGAAGATCCGCACGGCGGAGGCACGGAGGAAGCTGAAGCTGTTCGCGTTGAGTCCGCTGCCCGGCACAAAATTCGAGATTGCCATCGGGTGGGTTCAACAGCCTGCGGAGCAGTATGCCCGTGAGGTACTGGCCGGCTCCGGCATTGACCGTCTGTTCGTTCTGAACAGCTCGCAGTTGGCTCAGCTGCCGTACCTCGACTCGATCCGTGACATCACGCTGACGGGGTCATACTCCGCGGAGGAACTTGACGCTTGTCTGCCAACGCGAGACGTCGTGACGATCCGCTTGACGCGCAACAAGGCCTTGACCCGCCTGGACTTCCTGCGCGAGCGGAAGGACTTGCGAGAGCTGAGGGTGAGTGGCTGCACGGCTCTCGAGTCCGAAAACGATGAGTGGTCCGAACTCCTCGACGGATGGACGAACCTTGAGAGTCTGTCCTTCTTCGGTGACGTAGAAAGCACGCGGAGGTTACTGCGCGCCGTTGCGCTGGCGCCCGGGTTGGCGAGTCTGGAACTGGCGATGGAATCGCTCGACCTCTTGACCGAGCTTGCGCCGCTGCCTGCTGTCCGAAATCTACAGCTCACCAGGCTTCGGGGCTATAGCCGCATGACGCAGGTGCGTCACGTCTTTCCGAGTGTGGAAACCCTGACACTTGACCTCGCGTGGGATGCTGTGGCGCCGCTCGATCTGACGGACCTGCGCAACCTGCCCGGACTGCGCCGGGTCCTCATTCAGGGCACTGTCAGGTCATACCCCCACATGGTGGGCGCCGACGGGCTCGGCGCCCGCGTCATGAATCATCTTGCCGTGCCGGAGGAATACGAGACGAACGCCCCCCAGGAAACCAGAGAAACCGCCAGCTGACGCACCTCCGGGGCCTTGGAGTCGCGGACGTGGACGGTGTGGGGGCAGGTGGCGACCTCTACGCAGTCGTCGCCGGAGCCGCCGCTATGGCTGAACTTGTGCCAGGAGAGGGCCACTTCGACGCAGTCGCCCGAACCACTGCTGCTGTAGCTCGACTTGAACCAAGTCAGTTCGCTCGTGCTCATAGTTCTCCTCGCAACCGTTGCAGCAGGCTCACGGAGTCTTCGGGGGAGAGAGCCTGCGCACGCATCCTGGCATATCGCCTCTGAAGGATGCCCACCACCTTTGGGTCTGAGATGAGTTGGCCGCATTCGTGCCCCTCGATGTACGCGAACCACTTGTTCTCAGGCGTCTCCAGCAGTTGCATGGGCCCATGCAGTCCGGCGTGCGACTCCCGCTTCACCGGCATGATCTGGATCTCGACGTTCCGCAGGGCGCATACCTCCAGTATGTGATCGATGAGCTCTCGTGCTACCTCCGCGCCACCCGTATGCCTAAGGAACAGTTGCTCTTCGAGGATGAAGCTGAACTCGGTGTTCGGATGTTCCCGCAGCAGCTGTTGTCGTTTGGCTCGGGCTTCCCACTGGGCTTCGATCTGCTCGTCGGCCAGCGGGGGCAACTCGTCGTTGAACAGCTGGCGGGCATAAGCCTCCGTCTGCAACAGCCCTGGAATCAGGCGGCATTCGTACGTGCACAGCGTGATAGCTGTCTTCTCCAGCCGAGCCCACCGCCGAAACCACGCCGCCAACCCCGGCTGCCGAGCCAGATGCTGCGCCGCCTTCGTCAGCGCCCCGGTATTCCCCAGCACCGGCTCCGACCGTTCCGGGAACGTCGGATCCGGCATTCTCCGTCCCAACTCAAGCGAGGCCACCGTGTGCTTCGACAGACCCACCCGGTCCCCGAACTCCTCGCTGCTCAACCCCGCGTGCTCCCGCAGGGCCTGTACAACCGCCCCGAACGTCCGCAGACTGTCCGACGGCTCCGGCTCACCACACTCGACCAAGGCAGGTCACCTCCCGCAGAATGGTCACGGTCGGTCACGCGTACTGTCCATCCCGTAACCGCGTACGCTCCCGCACCGTACGCGCCGCCCACCTGGTGAACTGCCCCGCACGGCCGTCAGATTGAGTGCATGCCAGATCCGCTCACGCAGCGCCTCAGTGCCACCCCGCGTGGCGCGCGCCTCGCCCGGCACCTCGTCCTGAACCAGCTGCACGCCTGGGGCATCCCGCACGGCAGTACCGCCTCCGACGCCGTCGCGTTGACCGTCGCCGAGCTGGCGGCGAATGCCGTGACCCACGGCCGCGTCCCCGGGCGGGACTTCGAGCTGCGGTTGTCGCTGCCGACGGGCAGCATCCGGGTCGAGGTCAGTGACACCCGTACGGAATCCCGTCCCCCGAAGCCGGGCGACGTACCGCCTCCGCACCCCCTGGACGAACACGGCCGTGGCCTCGTCCTGGTCGAGGCGCTGGCTGGCCGGTGGGAGGTGGTGGAGCGGGGCGCGTCGCCCGGCAAGACGGTCTGCGCAGAGGTCGATCTGCCGGGCTGGCTGTCCATGGTTCGGGGGCGGGGAGCCGGTCGACAGTCCGTCAGTCCACCGCGTGAGCACAGCTGTTGCTGCGCGGACCATTGACGCGCAAGGGGTTCGATTCTACGGTCCCGTTCGAACTTGCGAGCACTGTTCGAGATATCGGCCAGATGTCTGTCGACCTGCCACCCCCACCGCAAGGAGGACCCGCATGAGCCGCACCTCCCGCACCCTCCGCAAGCGCACCGCCCTGATCGCCCTCCCCACCGCCGCCCTGCTCGCCCTGATCCCCTCCACGGCGTCCGCGTACCCCAACCCCGGCCGGGTCACCGGCGACGTCGTCACCCACGACCCGACGATGATCCGCACCTCCTCCGGCCAGTACCTGCTCTACGCCACCGGAGGCGGCATCGCCAACAAGACCTCCAGCGACCGCACCGCGTTCAGGAACGGCGCCGACGCGTTCTCCAGCCGGCCGGGCTGGTGGCGGAACTACTCCTCCGTGCCGGAGGCCTGGGCGCCGGACATCTCGTACCACGGCGGCAAGTACCTGATGTACTACTCCGTCTCGAAGTTCGGCTCGAACACGTCCGCCATCGGCCTCGCCACCTCCACCACCGGCCAGCCGGGCAGCTGGACCGACCAGGGCACGGTCTACACCTCCGGCTCCTCCAGCGACTACAACGCCATCGACCCGAACCTCTTCGTGAACGACGACGGCAAGTGGTGGCTGTCCTTCGGCAGTTGGTGGACCGGGATCAAGATGATCCAGATCAACCCGTCCACCGGGAAGCAGCTGAGCTCCAACACCACCCGCTACTCCCTCGCCTCCCGCCCCACCGGGACCAAGGCCGTCGAGGCACCCTTCATCGTCAAGCGGGGCGGCTACTACTACCTCTTCGCCTCCTACGACACCTGCTGCGCCGGCACCAGCTCGACCTACAAGGTCAAGGTCGGCCGCGCCACCAGCATCACCGGGCCGTACACCGACAAGAACGGCGTCTCGATGATGAACAACGGCGGCACCCCGGTCCTGGAGTCGCACGGCAGCGTCATCGGCCCCGGCGGCCAGTCGATCATGAACGACGTCGACGGGGACCTGATCGTCTACCACTACTACGACGGCAACGACAACGGCACGCCCAAGCTGGGCATCAACCTCTTGAACTGGAGCACCGGATGGCCCGTCGCCTACTGACCCTGCTGGCAGCCCTGCTGCTGGCCCTCTCGATCGGCCAGCCCTCCGCCAGTGCCGCCTCGTTCGCGAACCCCGTCAAGTCGGTCAAGGGCGCCGACCCCTGGATCTCCTACCACGACGGCAACTACTACCTGGTGACGACGAGTTGGACCGACGTCATCACCATCCGCAAGTCCACCACCCTCGCCGGCCTCGCCACGGCCCCCAGCGTCCAGGTGTGGCAGGGCGACGCCGCCTCCCGGTGCTGCAACATCTGGGCCCCGGAACTGCACTTCCTCGACGGCCGCTGGTACCTGTACTACGTCGCCGGGCAGAACATCGCCGACTACAACCCGACCCAGCGCAGCCACGTCCTGGAGAGCGCCGGCTCCGACCCCATGGGCCCGTACACCTACAAGGGGCAGCTCAACTCCGCCTGGATGCTGGACCCGAGCGTCCTGAACGTGGGCGGCCGGCTCTACATGCTGGGCAGCGCGATCACCAACGGCACCCAGAACCTCGTCATCGCCCCGATGTCCAACCCGTACACGGTCAGCGGCTCCTACTCGACGATCTCGACGCCGACGTACGCCTGGGAACGGCAGGGCGGCACGGTCAACGAGGGCGCGGAGATACTCCAGCGCGGCGGCCGGACCTTCCTCATCTACTCCGCCAGCGGCTGCTGGACCCCCGACTACAAGCTCGGCCAGCTCGAACTCACCGGCTCCAACCCGCTGTCCGCGTCCTCCTGGACCAAGAAGTCCACGCCGGTCTTTCAGCGCAACGACGCGGCCGGTGTCTACGGCCCCGGCCACAACGGCTTCTTCACCTCGCCCGACGGCACCGAGAACTGGATCGTCTACCACGCCAACGACAGCGCGAGCGAGGGCTGCGACAACGGCCGTACGACCCGCGCCCAGAAGTTCACCTGGAACTCCGACGGCACCCCGAACCTCGGCACCCCGGTCCGCCTCGGCGCCTCCCAGACCGGCCCCTCCGGAGAGCCCTCCACCGCCTCCACCACCTACACGATCACCAACCGCAACAGCGGCAAGTGCCTCGAGGTCGCCGGGAGTTCGACGGCCGACGGCGCCAACGTCCAGCAGTGGTCATGCAGCGGCGGCAACAATCAGAAATGGCGCCTGGAAGACCAGGGCGACGACACCCACCGACTCGTCAACGTCGCCACGGGCAAGGTCCTCGACACCGAGAACTGCTCCGCAGCCGACGGCACCGACCTGAGGCAATGGTCGTGGCTGAACAACACCTGCCAGCGCTTCCGGTTCGTGGCCACTGACGGTGGCTACATCCGCATCACCAACCAGGCCACCGGCAAGGTGGCCGACGTAGCGAACTGCGGTACGACGGACGGAACGGACGTACGCCAGTGGGCATGGTTGGGCAACAACTGCCAGCAGTGGCGCCTGACCCCGGCCTAGCTGCAACGCCCTGCCTTTAGGGGCGCGGGGAACTGCGCGACCAGCCACGACGATCCGGTAGTCGCACAAGCACCCGCACCCCTACGGCGAAAGGGCGCTACCCGGTCTGCATCCCCGCCGCATTCGGCCAACTCTGACTGTTGGGCCACCCGGTAGCCGGCGCGGGCGCCAGCCCGGGAGCCGGCCCCGTGGTACCCCGAACCTGCGCCGCCGTGAGCCCACCCCGAGCCGGCACCCCGGGCGGCGTGGGCCCGGGCGGCACCACCGAGGCGGCCGGCGCCACAGGCGACGGGAAGGGAGTCGGCGCGGGCGCGGGCGCGACAGGCGCCGGCGCCGGCATCGGGGCCGGAGCCACAGGCATCGGCGCCGGCATGGGCGACGGCATCGGCATCTGCGCGGCGGCCGGCTGCGGCTGCGGCGCAGCGGGCATCGCGGCGCCGACCCCCATGGCCTGCGCGGCAAGCCCCTGCACACCGGCCCCGTTCGTGGAGCTCACCAACCGGTCCACGGCCGCCGTACCCGAGCTGTAGTTGGTCCCTGTACCGAGCTCGGGTACGGCGGCTCCCCTCCTGGTCCCGTAGAGCACCTGTTCCAGGCCGGACACCAGGCGACGCACGTCCACCTGGGGGCGCACCACGAGTCGCAGGAAGCGGCTTGACGAACCGATCTTGTTGCCGCACTCGCGGACCAGGATCCGGTGCTCGGTGAGCAGCCGGTCGCGGACCACGGTGCCTTCGGCGCCGACGGGGAGGCGTACGAAGAGGAAGTTGCCCTGGGACGGGTAGACCGTCAGGCCGGGCAGCGCGGAGAGCTGGCTCGCCATGTCGAGGCGGTCCTTGCGCACCTGGTGCAGGCTCTGCGCGTACTCGGCGCCGTGGTTCTTCAGCATGAACACCACGTGCTCGGCGAAGGCGTTGAGGTTCCACTTCGGCAGCATCGAGCGGACCATGCCCGCGAGCGCCGGGTTGGCGACGAGGTAGCCGAAGCGGATGCCGTGCAGACCGAAGTTCTTGCCGAGGGAACGCAGGACGATGACGTTCGGGCGCAGCATCGCCTCCTGGACCACCGAGGGATCCTGTTCGGCGTCGGCGAACTCCAGGAACGACTCGTCGATGATCACCAGGTCCAGGTCGGCCATGGCGTCCATGAACTGGACCAGCGCGTGCTTGTGGAGATAGCCGCCGTCGGGGTTGTTCGGGTTGCAGATCACCGCGACCCGCGTCCCCCGGGCGCGGATGAACTCGGCGTACTGGGCCAGGTCCAGGGCGAAGCCGCTGGACTCCTGGAGCGGGAACATGTCGACCCGCTTGCCGGTCTCCATGGGCTGGTCGGTCCAGCGGCCGAACGTGGGGACGGGGATGGCGAGGGACTCACGGACCAGGAGGTGGTCGATCCAGGTGATCAGCTCGGTGGAGCCGTTGCCCATCGCCACGCACTGCGGCGGGAGTTGAAGCAGGCTGCACAGCTCGGCCGTGATCGTGTCGGCGCTGCTCGGGTAGTACGTGATGATGTCCCGCAGCCGGGCCCCCATGTCCTGGAACATCTCCGGCGTCGGGAAGTACGGGTTGCAGGGGATGCAGAAGTCGACCGGACCGGCCCCGTCGCCGCCCTCACGTGTCAGCGCCGCCATCGACGGGCTGTGTGCCGCGGTGCTGCGGAACAGCGAGGTGACGTTGTCGGCCATGGAACCTCCGTATGGGGCGGACCCGGCAGGGACGACCCGGGTCCGTCGTTTGGGTGGCCCGCGCGGGGGAGCACGGGCCACCCATACATACGGAGGCTGGGGTGGCGCTGTTCAACCACTGGGAAATCGGTGAGAACTTGTGTGGCACCTGTGAAGAACCGTCACAAGGGACGGTTCGACGGGCTCGGCGGCTGAACGCGGGCTCGGCAGCCGATCACAGGCTCAGACGCTGAACGAGTGCACCGTCGTCGAGCGGTACGTCTGACCGGGGCGCAGCACCGTCGACGGGTACGACGGCTTGTTCGGCGAGTCCGGGAAGTGCTGCGTCTCCAGGCACAGCGCGTCACCCTGCCGGTAGATGTTGCCGCCCGTACCGACGAGCGTGCCGTCGAGGAAGTTGCCGGAGTAGAACTGCAGGCCCGGCTCGGTGGTCGCCATCCGCAGGGTGCGGCCGGAGGACGGGTCCTTCAGCGTGGCGCACCACTCGGGGCGCGGTGAGACGCCCTTGTCCAGCACCCAGTTGTGGTCGATGCCCTTGGCGTGCAGCAGCTGGGGGTGGGCTGCGCGCAGGGCCTCGCCTATTCGCCTGGTGCGGAGGAAGTCGAAGGGGGTGCCCGCGACGGGGGCCGGCTCGCCGGTGGGGATGAGGCCCGGGTCGACGGGGGTGTAGCGGGACGCGGCGATCTTCAGCTCGTGGTTCTCGATCGTGCCGCTGCCCTCGCCGGCGAGGTTCCAGTAGACGTGGCTGGTGAGGTTGACGACGGTGGCCTTGTCGGTGGTGGCCGCGTAGTCGATGCGCCAGTCGCCGTGCTTGGTGAGGGTGTACGTGACCGTCACCTTGAGCGTGCCCGGGTAGCCCATCTCGCCGTCGACGGACGTGTGGTGCAGGTGCAGACCGACGTCGGAGCCCTTGGTGAACGGCTCGACGTCCCATACGCGCTGGTCGAAGCCCTTGGCGCCGCCGTGCAGGCTGTTCCCGCCGTCGTTGACGTCGACCTGGTGGGCCTCGCCGTCGAGCGTGAACCGGCCCTCGCCGATGCGGTTGCCGTAGCGGCCGATCAGCGCACCGAAGTACGGGCTGCCCGCGACGTAGTCCTCGATGGTGTCGAAGCCCAGCGAGATGTTGGCGTACCGGCCGCGCCGGTCCGGGACCTCCAGGGACTGCACGACGCCGCCGTAGGAGAGGACCTTCATCCGCGTGCCGCCGCCCGCCAGCGACCAGCTGTGGACCTCCGTGCCGTCGGCGAGCTTGCCGAAGAGTTCCTTCACGGGTTGCTCCCCGCCCTTCTCACATGAAAGGGGCCCCGCCCTCAGGCGAGGCCCCCTTTCCGGTCCTGTCAGCTACCGACCTTGCGCTTGTTCCACACGTCGAAACCGACCGCCGCCAGCAGTACCAGGCCCTTGATGACCTGCTGCCAGTCGGTGCCGATGCCGACGAGGTTCATGCCGTTGTTCAGCACGCCCAGGACCAGGCCACCGATGATCGCGCCGAGGACCGTGCCGACGCCGCCGCTCATCGACGCGCCGCCGATGAACGAGGCGGCGATGGCCTCCAGCTCGAAGTTGAGGCCGGCCTTGGGGGAGGCCGCGTTGAAGCGGGCGGCGAACACCAGACCCGCCAGGGCCGCGAGCATGCCCATGTTCAGGAAGACCAGGAAGGTGACCTTCTTGTCCTTCACACCCGACAGCTTGGCCGCGGGCAGGTTGCCGCCGATCGCGTAGATGTGGCGGCCGACGATCGCGTTGCGCATGACGTAGCCGAAGCCGACGAGCAGCACGCCCAGGATGAGCAGCACGATCGGGGCGCCCTTGTAGCTGGCGAGCAGCATCGTCAGCGTCAGGATGGCGGCGCCGAGCGCGACCAGCTTCAGCAGGAACAGGTTGAAGGGCGGGACGTCGAGGTTGAACTCCTGCTGGCGGCGGCGGTCACGGAACTCCTGGAAGACCACGAACGCGATCATCGCGAAGCCGAGCAGCAGGGTGAGGTTGTGGTAGTTCGTGTTCGGGCCGACCTCGGGCAGGAAGCCGTTGGCGACCTTCTGCAGGCCCTCCGGGAACGGGCCGAGGGTCTGGCCCTCCAGGAAGATCTCGGTCAGACCGCGGAAGATCAGCATGCCCGCGAGGGTCACGATGAAGGATGGTATGCCGCCGTAGGCGATGAAGAACCCCTGGACGGCACCGGCGAGGGCGCCGACGGCCAGGCACAGCAGCACGGCCAGCGGCCATGGCATGTCGTTCTTGACCATGAACACGGCGGCCATCGCCCCGACGAACGCCGTCAGTGATCCCACCGACAGGTCGATGTGGCCGGCGATGATGACCAGCATCATGCCGATCGCGAGGATCAGGATGTAGCTGTTCTGCAGCACCAGGTTGGAGACGTTGCGCGGCAGCAGCAGGTCACCGTCGGTCCACACGGCGAACAGCGCCACGATCAGGCCGAGGGCGATCAGCATGCCGTACTGCCGCATGTTGCGGCGCATGCCGTCCATCACCAGCTGGAGCAGACCGTCGCCCGCGGCCCCTCCGCTCTTGCCCGGCGGCGCGGGGGCCGGGGTCTTGGCGGTCACATCCGTGCTCATCGGGATACCTCTTTGTCCTTTGTCATCTGACGCATCAGCGATTCCTGCGAGGCCTCTTCCCGTGAGAACTCACCGGTCAGCCGCCCCGCGGCCATCGTGTAGATGCGGTCGCACATGCCGAGCAGTTCCGGCAGCTCGGAGGAGATGAAGACGACCGCCTTGCCCTGGGCGGCCAGCTGGTCGATGACCGTGTAGATCTCGTACTTGGCACCGACGTCGATGCCACGCGTCGGCTCGTCCAGGATCAGCACGTCCGGACCCGCGAAGATCCACTTGCTGAGGACGACCTTCTGCTGGTTGCCGCCGGACAGCTTGCCCACCGGCTCGAAGACGGTCGGTGCCTTGATGTTCATGGACTTGCGGAAGCCCTCGGCGACCTGCCGCTCCTCGTGCTCGTCGACCACACCGCCCTTGGCGACCTTGCCCAGCGCGCTGAGCGAGATGTTGCGGTTGATGGTGTCGATGAGGTTGAGGCCGTAGTGCTTGCGGTCCTCGGTGACGTACGCGATGCCGTTCTTGACCGCCTCGGGCACGGACTTCGTACGGATCTCCTTGCCGTCCTTGAGGACCGTGCCGCCGTGGTAGCGGCCGTAGGTCCGCCCGAAGACGCTCATCGCGAGTTCGGTGCGGCCGGCGCCCATCAGGCCCGCGATGCCGACGATCTCGCCGCGCCGCACGGACAGGGACACGTCGTCGACGACCTTGCGCTGCTGGTCGATCGGGTGGTGCACGGTCCAGTTGCGGATCTCCAGCGCGGGGGCGGAGCCCTCCTCCGGCTCGTGCGGAGTGCGGTCCGGGAACCGGTTCTCCAGGTCGCGGCCGACCATCCCGCTGATGATCCGGTCCTCGGTGGTCTCCTTGGCCTTCACATCGAGGGTCTCGATGGTCTTGCCGTCACGGATGATCGTCACCGAGTCGGCGACCTTGCGGATCTCGTTGAGCTTGTGGGAGATGATGATCGAGGTGATGCCCTGCTTCTTCAACTCCAGGATGAGATCCAGGAGTTTGCCGCTGTCCTCGTCGTTCAGGGCCGCGGTCGGCTCATCCAGGATGAGCAGCTTCACCTTCTTCGACAGCGCCTTCGCGATCTCCACCAGCTGCTGCTTGCCCACGCCGATGTCGGCGACGCGGGTGTCCGGGTGGTCGGACAGGCCGACCCGGCGCAGCAGTTCGGTGGCGTGCCGCAGGGTCTCCCGCCAGTCGACGAACCCGCCCTTGGCGTGCTCGTTGCCGAGGAAGATGTTCTCCGCGAGGGAGAGGTACGGCGACAGCGCCAGTTCCTGGTGGATGATGACGATGCCGCGGTGCTCGCTCGCCCGGATGTCCTTGAACTCGCAGACTTCACCCTCGAAGAGGATGTCCCCTTCGTAGGTGCCGTGCGGGTGGACGCCGGAGAGGACCTTCATCAGGGTCGACTTACCGGCGCCGTTCTCCCCGCAGATGGCGTGGACCTCGCCCTGCTGGACGGTCAGCGTGACGTCCGACAGCGCCTTGACGCCGGGAAAGGTCTTGACGATCGAGCGCATTTCCAGGACGGGTCCCGCCATGGTCGTGCCTTCCAATCAGAGTGTGCCGGCGGTTACTTGAGGTCGCTTTCCTTGATGTAGCCGGAGTCGACGACCGTCTTCTGGTAGTTGGTCTTGTCGACGCTGACCGGGGTGAGCAGGTACGCCGGGACGACCTTGGCACCGTTGTCGTAGGTCTTGGTGTCGTTGACCTCGGGCTTCTTGCCGTTGAGCGCCGCGTCGACCATGTTCGAGGCGACCTTGGCGAGCTCACGGGTGTCCTTGTAGACCGTCATCGACTGCTCGTCGGCGATGATCGACTTCACCGAGGCGACCTCGGCGTCCTGGCCGGTGACGATCGGCCACGGCTTGGCCTTGGAGCCGTAGTCGTCCGAGCGCAGGGCGGAGAGGATGCCGATGGAGATGCCGTCGTACGGCGAGAGGACCGCGTCGACGCGCTCGCTCTTGTAGGCCGAGGTCAGGATGTCGTCCATGCGCTTCTGGGCGGTGCCGCCGTCCCAGCGCAGGGTGGTGACCTGGTTCAGGGCGGTCTGCTTGGAGCGGACGACGAGCTGCTTCTTGTCGATGTACGGCTGCAGGACGTTCATGGCGCCCTGGAAGAAGTAGCGGGTGTTGTTGTCGTCGTTGGAGCCGGCGAACAGCTCGATGTTGAACGGGCCCTTCTTGGAGCCGTCCTTCAGGCCGAGCTTCTCGACGATGTAGTTGCCCTGGAGCTCGCCGACCTTCTCGTTGTCGAACGAGGCGTAGTAGTCGACGTTCTCGGTGCCGAGGATCAGCCGGTCGTAGGAGATGACCGGGATGTCGGCGTCCTTGGCCTGCTGGAGCACGTTGTTCATCGACTTGTTGTCGATGGCGGCGACGATCAGCGCCTTGACGCCCTGGGTGATCAGGTTCTCGATCTGGCCGACCTGCTGGTCCGGGTCGTCCTCGCCGTAGACCAGCTTGGTCTTGTAGCCCTTGGACTCCAGGTCCTTGACGACGTTGTTGCCGTCGGCGATCCAGCGCTCGGAGGACTTGGTCGGCATCGCGATGCCGATGGTCGCGCCCTTGGTGTCGCCGGCCTCCTCCTTGCTGCCGCCCTCGCCGCTCTGGCCACAGGCGGACAGGGTCAGGGCGAGGGAGGCGGCTCCGGCTATGGCGGCGAGTGCGGCTCTGCGATTACGCATGATCATCATCCTTGATGTGTGTGTGGCAGGGCTCGGTCCGGCCGTGCGAAGACGCTTGCGGGCGGTGCGGGTAAGACCGAGATGAGGGTGTGTCGGATTGTGTTCGACTGCGTCTTCTTTTGTGAAGGGGGATTGTCCGGAACGTTATGCGGGAATTTCGAACCGCTTCAGCGTCCCGGGCAGCCGTGAACCGAGAGGCGCCATGTCGCCGTCAGCTCCGTGCCGTGCGAGCAGGTCCAACGCCAGACGTCCGCGCCGTACGCGTTCCTTGGCGGTGGCCAGCGTCAGGTCCCTCATGTGGTGGCCGTAGGGGTAGATCCCGGGGGCCTTGGAGAGCCCGAACTTCAGGTAGAGCGGTGCGCCGCGCCGGATCAGCTCTGCGACCTCGTACATCCGGATGTAGCCGCCGAGGTCGTCGGGCGCCTCGATGTACATGTCCATGGGGGCGGCGGAGACGCGGCGGATCTCGGTGAGGTGATCCAGTGTCAGGTCGCTGGGCACGTTGATCGAGTCGCCGCCGAGGTTCTCGTACACGGCGTACGCCGTCGGGTTGACCGGGCCGATCAGCGCCGAGACCTTGAGCGTCGTGTCGGCCGGCAGGATCCCCGCGACCCGCGCCCGGTGCAGCGTCCACAGCACGCCCTCGTCGGCGACGAGGAGGCACTTCACACCCAGCTCGGTGGCGCGTACGGCGTCCTCGACGCACCCGGCGACCGCGTCATGGCCCCGGGCGCGCAGTCCGCCGCCCTTGGAGTCGGTACGGGTGGAGCCGCCGATGTCCCAGGTGCCGCGCGGGCCGGTGAACAGGCAGAGCTCGATGTCGCGCTCGGCGGTCGCCTCCACCATCTCGGTGATCTCGGCGTCGGTGAGCATCCAGACACCGCTGCCCTGGCTGATCCGGTGGATCGGCACATCGAGCCGCGAGGACTCCTTGAGGACCACGGCGAGCGCCTCGGGCCCCTCCACGGAGGGAACCTCGGTGCGCCAGCGGCCGCCGCCGGGGAAGGTGTGCGGAGAGGCGTCGGAGGGGTCGAGGGCGGGCGCCCCCAGGCCGAGTGCGGCGAGCGCCTGCTCGCCGGGTCGGCGCGGCGTCGGAGCGGTGGTGTCGGTCACAGGTTGTCCTTCATGTTCGATATATCGGACGGCGGTCGCGGCTCTGGTCGTGCGGGGCTTTGGGTGTACGCCGGTACGAAGTCGTCAGGTACCCCGTACCGGCGTACGGCTCAGGGGTGTGTCATGGCCGCAGCAGGACCTTTCCGACCTTCGGATCGCCGGACCCGACCAGCTCGATGGCCTGTGGGAACTCCTCCAGCGGCAGCTCGTGCGTGACCAGCGGCAGCGGGTCGAGGAGTCCGGCGCCGAAGACCCGCACGGTGTGCGCCCAGGCGTCCGGTGCCGCGCCGAACACGGTCTGCACCTCCAGCTGCCGTACGACGAGATCGGTCGGGTCGAGCCCGTCCGCGCCCGGCGCCGGAATGCCCGTCAGGACCAGCCGTCCACCGCGGCGCAGCAGGGCGGCGGCGGTGCGCGCCGCGTCCGCGGACCCCGCGGTCTCGATGACGACGTCGAAGTCGCCCGGGAGTTCCTCGTCCTTGGTGCGGAAGTCCGTGGCGCCGAACCGCTTCGACAGCTCGGCCCGGTCCGGGCGCGTCCCCACCACGAGCAGCTCGGCCGGCGAGCCCGCCTTCAGGAACTGGACGGCGAACATCCCGAGCGTCCCGGTGCCCACCACGGCCACCCGCTCGCCCGGCACCGCGTTCGCCTTGAGCGCGGCGGCCGCGATGCACGCGGCCGGCTCCAGCAGCGCAGCCGCCGTGAGGTCCGCGTCGTCCGGAAGGACATGCAGCAGGCGGGCGGGAAGCGTGAGCGTGGTGGCCATGGCGCCCGGCTGGGTGAAGCCGGTCTCCTCGTAGCCCGCCGTGCACAGGGTGGTCTCGCCCGCGTGGCAGCGGTCGCAGACCTGGCAGTTCCTGAAGCCCTCGCCCACGACCTTGCGGCCCACCAGGCTCGCGGGGACGCCGTCGCCGACCGCCGCCACCGTCCCGGACCACTCGTGGCCCGGCGTGAGCGGATAGCGCACGTACCCCTCCGGCCGGTTGCCCTGGAAGACCTCGCGGTCACTGCCGCAGATCCCCGAGGCGTGCACCCGGACCAGGGCCTCGCCCGCTTCCGGCTGCCGGGGCTCGTGCGGGACGAGCCGATGCTCGCCCGGAGCCTCGATCACGACGGCGGTGCTCACTGGGTCCTCCCGGTGCGGGGACGGGTGTGGGCGCTCACTCGGTGCCCTTGGGCTTGCGCTGCTCCCAGCCGTCGGCCCACAGGTCGAACCGGGCCTGCTGCTGCGGGAACTCCGCGGCGGCGTCGACGTCCAGCTCCACGCCGAGACCGGGCTCGTGGGAGAGGTGGAAGCAGCCGTCCTCGGGGTTCACCTGGGGTGCGCCCTTGACGACCTTCTTGATCTCCGCGTCCGCGAAGTCGTTGAAGTGCTCGAGGATCTTGAAGTTGGGGGAGGTGAAGCCGACCTGGAGGGAGGCGGCGGTCAGCACCGGCCCGCCCACGTTGTGCGGCGCGACCAGCATGTAGTGCGTCTCGGCGGTGGCGGCCAGCTTGCGGGTCTCCCAGATGCCGCCGATGTGGCCGACGTCCGGCTGGATGATGTCCACGGCCTGGCTCTCGAAGAGCTCCCGGAACTCGATGCGGTCGTGGATGCGCTCACCCGTGGCGACCGGCATGTCGACCTTGGCGGCGACCTTCTCCAGCGCCTTCAGGTTCTCCGGCGGCACCGGCTCCTCCAGCCACGCGGGCTTGAAGGGCGCCAGCTCCTTGGCCAGGCGGACGGCGGTGGCGGGGGAGAACCGGCCGTGCATCTCCAGCATCAGCTCGGCGTCCGGGCCGATCGCGTCGCGCACGGCCTCGATCAGGGAGACCGCGTACAGGCTCTGCTCGTGGTCCAGCTCGAAGTGGCCGGTCCCGAACGGGTCGATCTTGAGCGCCCGGTAACCGCGCTCCATGACCCCCTGGGCCGCCTTGTGGTACGCCTCGGGCGTCCGCTCGGTGGTGTACCAGCCGTTGGCGTACGCCTTGACCTTGTCGGTGACCTTGCCGCCGAGCAGCTGCCAGACCGGCACGCCGAGCGCCTTGCCCTTGATGTCCCAGCAGGCCATCTCGATCACGGCGATGCCGGACATCACGATCTCGCCGGCCCGGCCGTAGTCGCCGTACTTCATCCGCTTGACGAGATCCTCGACATCGAACGGGTCCGACCCGAGAATGTGATTGGTCTTCGCCTCGTGCAGATAGCCGAGCAGCGCGTCGGTGTGGCCCAGCATGCGGGTCTCGCCGACGCCGGTGAGCCCCTCGTCGGTGTGCACCTGGACGTAGGTCAGGTTCCGCCACGGCGTTCCGACCACGTGTGTGCTGATTCCCGTGATGCGCACGGTACTCCCTGTCCTCTTCGGTCTGTTCGAAATCTCGTCACTCGTTCGAAATGCTGGTCGCGACAGTAGGGACGACCACATGCGAGTGTCAATGGGTCTACAAACAACGGTTTCGACGCGGTGTCGGAGGCGGCCTGCGAGGCGGATGCGACGGAGTGCGCCACGAGGGTCGCCGAGCTCCTCAAGGGCGTGTACATGCCTCACCTGGTGGGCACTCGGACAGCCCCTGACCAGGTAAAACGCCTTGGCCCTCGCGATCTGCGCCGTCCGTCGCGTTATTCAACCGTGACGACTTCTCTGACGCATCCCTCTTGACCGGCCCGAATTGTTAGCGCTCACAATGTCGTCCGCATTCACCAGTCGGCCCCGACGGCATGCAAGGAGGTATGAGCGTCGTGTCAGCAGTGCTTCAACTCGCCTTCCCGCCCCGTGCCGTTGGTCCTTCCGGAACACCGGCATGACGCGGCCGGCGCCGAACCATCGGCCCGCGGCGCGGGTCTTATCGGCGGACGACCGCCAAGGAGGTGCGGCCGTGACCCACTCGCAGCTTCGGCCGCCCACCATGGCCGACGTGGCACGCCAGGCCGGCGTGTCCCACCAGACCGTGTCCCGCGTGCTGGGGGACCACCCCAACGTGCGGGACGAGACACGGGCCAAGGTGCTGCGCGCGATCGAGGAGATGGGCTACCGCCGTAACTTCTCCGCCCGGGCCCTGGCCACCCGGCGCACCCGGACCCTGGGTGTGGTCGCCTCCAACACCACGCTCTACGGTCCGGCCAGTACGTTGTTCGCGCTGGAGGAGGCGGCGCGGGCCGAGGGCTATCTGGTCTCGACGGTCAGTCTGCGCAGGCTGACGGTGGAGACGCTGTCCGAGGCCCTGGACCGCCTCAGCGAGGGCGGGGTCGAGGGGGTCGTCGCCATCGCCCCGCAGCGGTCGGCGGTCGAGGCCCTCGCCGAACTCCGCCACCCGTTCCCGGTGGTGGCCGTGGGCACCGGTTCGGGCGCCGAGGTCCCCAGCGTCAACGTGGACCAGAATCTGGGCGCGCGGCTGGCCACCGCCCATCTGCTCGCCGCCGGCCACCGCAGGGTCTGGCATCTCGCCGGGCCCGAGGACTGGCAGGAGGCGGCGGACCGGGTCGACGGCTGGCGGGCGACCCTCGAAGAGGCGGGCGTGGAAGCACCGATGCTGCTGCGGGGGGACTGGAGTCCGCTGTCGGGCTACCGGGCCGGCCAGGAACTGGCGGGCTGGGTGGGACGCGGCCTGACCGCCGTCTTCGTGGCCAACGACCAGATGGCGCTGGGGGTGTTGCGGGCGCTGCGTGAGGCGGGCGTGCGTACGCCCCAGGACGTCGCGGTGGCCGGCTTCGACGACATTCCGGAGTCGGAGTTCTTCGCCCCGCCGCTCACCACCGTCCGGCAGGACTTCGCGACGGTGGGCAAGCGGAGCATCGCCCTGCTGCTCGACCTGATCGAGGGCCGTACCCCCTCCGGGACGTCCCAGGTCTCCATCGAACCCCAACTCGTCGTCCGGGCCAGCACGTTCCCGTACGCCCCGCAGCCGGGAGCCGCTCCCGGCTGACACCGCACCACCCCGGTCGCCTTTCTTCCTTCGGGCATGTGTGACCGGTATTTCGAACAATGATCGACAGGTTGGACGCAGCGCAGCCGGTCCACACGAGTACCAACCGAGTACCAGCGGTCCATCCCCGGGCCGGCTCTTCAAAGGAGAAGAACATGCTCAACAGACGGAACTTCCTCACCGCGGCGGTCGGCGTGGCGGCCGCGGGCGGCCTGGCGGCCTGCGCCAAGGAGGACGGCGGCTCCAACGGCTCCTCCTCCGGCGGCAGCAAGGCGATCACCCTCGGCTTCGCCCAGGTCGGCTCCGAGAGCGGCTGGCGCACCGCCAACACCGACTCGGTGAAGGCGGCCGCCAAGGAGGCGGGCTTCAAGCTGCAGTTCTCCGACGCGCAGCAGAAGCCGGAGAACCAGATCTCCGCGATCCGCAGCTTCATCGCGCAGAAGGTGGACGTCATCGCCTTCTCGCCGGTGGTCGTCACCGGCTGGGACGCCGTGCTCAAGGAGGCCCAGGCGGCGAAGATCCCGGTCGTCCTGACCGACCGGTCCGTCGACAGCGACGAGTCCCTGTTCGTCACCCTGGTCGGCTCCGACTTCACCGATGAGGGCCGCCGCGCCGCCAAGATCCTGGAGAAGGTCCTGGAGAAGGCCGGCCACAAGGGCAAGGTGAAGATCGCCCAGCTGGAGGGCACCACCGGTGCCGCCCCCGCGATCGAGCGCGCCAAGGGCTTCAAGGAGGTCATGGACGCCGAGCACAAGGACGACTGGGAGATCGTCGCCAGCCAGACCGGCGACTTCACCCGCGCCGGCGGCAAGCAGGTCATGCAGGCCTTCCTGCAGTCCAACCCGGACATCGACGTGCTGTTCGCGCACAACGACGACATGGGTCTCGGCGCCATCCAGGCCATCGAGGCGGCCGGCAAGAAGCCCGGCAAGGACATCCTCATCGTCACGGTCGACGGCGTGAAGGACGGCTTCATCGCCATGTCCGAAGGCAAGATCAACGCGATCGTCGAGTGCAACCCGCTGCTCGGCCCCCAGCTGATGGAGGCCGTGAAGAAGGTCCACGCCGGCGAGAAGGTCGAGCGCTGGATCAAGACCGAGGAGAGCGACTTCATGCAGGACCAGGCCAAGGACGCGCTCCCCACCCGCAAGTACTGACCGACCGCACCCACCGGCAGGGAGCCTCCGGCCGGCCGGCGACCATCCGGTCCCGGGAGGCTCCCTGCGGGCCTGAACCCATTTCAAGAGGAGCGCTGCCATGGCAGAGCCGCGGCCCGTCCTGGAGATGACGGGCATAGTCAAAGAGTTTCCGGGGGTACGGGCTCTGTCGGGCGTCGACTTCCGGCTCTTCCCCGGCGAGATCCACGCCCTCATGGGCGAGAACGGAGCCGGGAAGTCCACCCTCATCAAGGTGCTGACCGGGGTCTACTCCCTGGACGGCGGCACCATCACCCTCGACGGCAAGGCCGTGCGGATCGGCAGCCCGTCGGAGGCCCAGCACGCCGGCATCAGCACGGTCTACCAGGAGGTCAACCTCTGCCCCAACCTCTCGGTGGCGGAGAACATCTTCATCGGCCGTGAACCCACCCGCGCGGGCCGTATCCAGTGGAAGCAGATACGCAAGCAGGCCGCGGAGATGGTCGACCGGCTCGGCCTCGACATCGACGTGACGGCGCCGTTGTCCTCGTATCCGCTGGCCGTGCAGCAACTGGTCGCGATCGTACGGTCGGTGGGCCACGGCGACAGCGACGGCGAGGGCTCCGGCACCAAGGTGCTCGTCCTGGACGAGCCCACCTCCAGCCTCGACCGCGACGAGGTCCTCGAACTGTTCCGCCTGATGCGGCGGCTGCGGGACGAAGGCGTCGCGATCCTCTTCGTGTCGCACTTCCTGGACCAGATCTACGAGATCTGCGACCGCATGACGGTGCTGCGCAACGGCACCCTGGTCGGCGAGCACATGGTGGCCGACCTCGACCAGGTCGGGCTGATCGAGCTGATGATCGGCAAGGCCCTGGACCAGCTGGAGGGACTGCACGAGCACCAGCTGCGCTCCGACGTCGGCGAGACGCTTCTCAAGGCCGAGGGCCTCGGCCGCACCGGCGGTATCGCCCCCTTCGACCTGGAGATCAAGAAGGGCGAGGTGCTCGGCCTCGCCGGACTGCTCGGCTCGGGCCGCACCGAACTGGCCCGGCTGCTGTTCGGCGCCGACCAGCCCGACAGCGGCAAGGTGAGCGTCGCCGGCAAGCAGGTCTCGATGAGCGCCCCCAACGACGCCATCGGCGCCGGTGTCGCGTTCTGCTCGGAGAACCGCAAGACCGAGGGTCTCGTCCCCGACCTCACGGTGCGCGAGAACATCATCCTCGCCCTCCAGGCCTCCCGCGGCTGGACCCGGCCCATCCCGGTCTCCCAGCGCGACGAACTCGTCGCCAAGTACATCAAGGCCCTCGACATCCGCCCCGCCAACCCCGAGGCCCGCGTCGGCCAGCTGAGCGGCGGCAACCAGCAGAAGGTGCTGCTCGCCCGCTGGCTGATCACCCAGCCGAAGCTGCTGATCCTCGACGAGCCCACACGCGGCATCGACGTCGGCGCCAAGGCCGAGATCCAGAAGCTCGTGGTCTCCCTCTCCGAGGACGGCATGTCCGTGCTGTACATCGCGGCCGAACTGGAGGAGGTGCTCCGGCTCAGCCACACCATCGGAGTGCTGCGCGACCGCAAGCTCGTGGCACAGCTGACCAACGGGCCGGAGATCACCACCAGCAAGATCCTGGAGACCATCGCGAGCGGAGAGCACCAGTGAGTACCCCATCAGCGACCACCCCCTCCCGCTGGCGAGCACTGACGCACCACCACCTGTTCTGGCCGGTCGCGGTCCTGATCGCCCTGCTGCTCGTCAACGTCCCCTTCACACCCGACTTCTTCGCGATCCGGATGGCGGACGGCCACCTCTACGGCAGCCTCGTCTCGATCGTGCTGTTCGGCTCGCCGCTGATCCTGGTGGCGGTCGGCATGACCCTGGTCATCGCCACCGGCGGCATCGACCTCTCCGTCGGCGCGGTGGTCGCCATCACCGGCGCCCTGACCTGTTCGTACATCAGTGACCAGGCCGACCAGAGCGCGCTTTCCGGGGTCTTCCTCGCCATGGGCATCGGCCTGGTGGCGGCCGTGGTCTGCGGCCTGTGGAACGGCTTCCTGGTCGCCCGGATGGGCATCCAGCCCATCATCGCGACCCTCATCATCATGGTCGCCGGACGTGGTGTCGCCCAGCTGATCACCGACGGCCAGATCATCACCATCAACAGCGAGCCGTACAAGCTCATCGGCGGCGGCTACTGGCTGACCCTGCCCTTCTCCATCTTCGTCGTCGCCGCCGTCGTGGCCGTCACCGTCGCCCTGACCCGCCGTACGGCGCTCGGCCTGCTCGTCGAGTCGGTCGGCGGCAACGCGGAGGCCAGCCGTCTGGTCGGCATCCGCTCCCGGCGCATCAAGATCATGGTGTACATGTTCTGCGCCCTGTGCGCGGGCATCGCCGGCCTGATGATCAGCTCCAACACCTCGGCCGCGGACGGCAACAACGCCGGCCTGTGGATCGAGCTGGACGCGATTCTCGCGGTCGTCATCGGCGGCACCTCGCTGCTCGGCGGCCGGTTCTCCATCGGCGGCACCGTGATCGGCGCCCTCGTCATCCAGACCCTGACCACCACGATCTACACCATCGGCGTGCCCACCCAGACCAACCTGGTCTTCAAGGCCGCCGTCGTCATCGTCGTCTGTCTGCTGCAGTCCCCGAAGTTCCGGGCCAAGGTCTTCGGCGCGAAGGGACGCGCCCGCACCACCGCCCCGGCGGAGCCCGCCACCCCGGCCGACGCCGCCCCGAAGATGGAGGTGTCGCGATGAGCGCGACCACCAAGACCCGTACGGCGGCGGAAGGCCGTACGCCGTCCACGCCGGCACGGGCGTCCACGGCCGCGCGGCTGCTCGGCGACCGGCGGCTGCCCGTCCTGGTCACGGTCGGCCTGTTCCTCGCGATGTACATCGGCGGTCTCAGCCGCTACCAGAACTACGGTTTCGGTGAACCGCAGGTCTTCCTCAACCTGTTCATCGACAACGGCTATCTGCTGGTCGCCGCCGTCGGCGCCACCTTCGTCATCATGGCCGGCGGCATCGACCTGTCCGTCGGTTCGCTGATCGGCTTCACCACCATGTTCACGGCGTGGCTGGTGGAGCGGCAGGGCCTGCCGCTGCTGGTGGTCATCCCGCTCGCCCTGGGGGTGGGCGCGTTCGGCGGCTTCCTCATGGGCTATGTGATCCACAACTTCGAGATCCAGCCGTTCATCGTGACCCTCGCCGGCCTCTTCCTCTTCCGGGGCCTGTGCCTGGTCATCAGCAAGGAGTCCATCTCCGTCAGCGACTCCACGGTGAGCAGCATGGCCCAGACCCGGGTGTCGATCGGACTGGGGGAGCTGTCGATCGGCGCCCTCGTCGCCGTGGTCGTCGTCGCCGCCGCCTTCTACATCCTCCACTACACGCGCTTCGGCCGCCGGGTGTACGCGATCGGCGGCAACGAGCAGTCGGCGCTGCTGATGGGGCTTCCGCTGGGCGGCACGAAGATCGCCGTGTACACGGTGAGCGGCTTCTGCTCGGCGCTGGCCGGCCTGCTGTTCATGCTGTACATCCAGTCCGGTGACCCGCTGCACGCCGTCGGCATGGAGCTCGACGCCATCGCCGCGGTCGTCATCGGCGGCACGCTGCTGACGGGCGGCTCCGGTTACGTCCTGGGCACCCTGTTCGGCGTTCTCGTACTCGGCCTGATCAAGAGCATCATCCAGTTCGAGGGCACGCTCAGCTCCTGGTGGACGAAGATCGCCACGGGTGTGCTGCTGGGCGCGTTCATCCTGATCCAGCGGGCGATGACGACGCGCAAGCAAACCTAGGCCGGACCTGGGGACTTGGGTCGACGTGGCCCGTCGCGCGGCATACCGGCGACGGGCCACGTGGCGTTCTCGTACGGGCTGTTGCCCGGATCCGGCGCGGAGGATCGCGCCGAATGGTCGGGCTTGACCCCACCGACCAAACCGGAAAGGCCAGTTCCGCACAGAACCTTCACAGGAGCCGCTAGGAAAGGTGCAGGTCGGTTCCCTAGTCTTCCCGCGTCATGGACTACTGCCACCCGTGCCAACGGCACTTGAACGGCGCCCTTGCCTGCCCAGGGTGCGGCGCCACGATCCAAGAGCCGGGCAGGTACGCGGGCGCGCCCGGCGAGGCGTACCCGCAGCTGACCGAGCGGCCCGTACAGGCGCCTGTGGGGGTCGTGGGCGGCCAGGGGGCGTACGCGGGGTACGAGGCGCGGTACGGGGCTGACGCCGGCCAGTACGGCGGCACTGCGGGGCAGTACGGCGGTGGCGAGTACGGCGACCACCACACCGACGCCGGCCACCGCGAAGAGGCCGCGGACACGGGCACGGACGCCGGTGAGACGGCCGAGGCCGCTGCGGTCGCGCCGGTCGGCGGACGGGCCGCGCGGCGGGCGGCACAGCGGCGCGGCCGCGGGCGCGGTCAGGACGAGTACGGCGCCGGCCACGACGATCAGGGCGAGCGGGACGAGTACGACGACGAGGACGACGGTGACCTGGACGAGGAGCCCGGGGCGGCCGGTGCGAGCCGGCGCGACCGCAAGGCCGCAGCGCACCGTCGCCGGCGTCGCCGGACCCTGCTGATCGCCGCCGGGTTCGTCCTGGCCGCCGGCGGTCTGAGCCTCGCCGAACTCGGCATGGACGCCCCGGGAAGCAGCCCGAAGCCGGCCGCGGCCGGTGACGAGTCGGCGGAGGGCGCGGCCTCGGAGGAGGTCACCGCGTCCCCCGAGGCGACGGACGGCACGACGCGGACGGGCGGGGGCTCGCGTTCGGCGAGTCCCTCGGCGTCTCCCTCGTCCTCGAAGTCCCCGAAGGACGAGGACGACAAGAAGGACGAGGACAAGACCCCCGACAAGGACGCCCAGTCGGCGACCACGGGCAGCGGCGGCTCCGACACCTCGACCGCGGCCCCCGCCCCCACCTCCGAACCGCAGGCCCCGGCGCCGACCGCCGACCCGACCACACAGGACCCGACCCCGCAGCCGACCCCGTCCGAGACGGAGTGCGACCGGTTCCTGTGGTGGTGCACCTGAGCCTTTCCCGTTCGCGCCTCACCTGCTCCGGGTGATCCCGCCGCCGTGCGCCGCTGTGACCATGCGGGCAAGGAGGTCCGGTCATGGCGACGATCTACGACGGCCCGCTCGCACCGATGCCCGACGCCCCGCTCTCCCCGGACGAGCGGACGGCACTCGGCAAGGAGACGCGCGCTCGTGTCCCGCGCTCCGCCCACGCGCTCTACGAGCCCGACGAGAAGCGGCCCGACCCCCTCGACATCATCGAGCGGCAGTCCGCCACCCGGGTCCCCGAACTCGTCCCCGTCCGCTACGGCCGGATGCTCGAATCGCCGTTCCGCTTCTACCGGGGAGCCGCGGCGATCATGGCCTCCGATCTGGGCGCGGCGCCGCACACCGGGCTGTACGCCCAGCTGTGCGGTGACGCGCACCTGCTGAACTTCCGGCTCCTCGCCTCGCCCGAACGCCATCTCGTCTTCGACATCAACGACTTCGACGAGACCCTGCCGGGCCCCTTCGAGTGGGACGTCAAGCGGCTCGCCGCGTCCCTGGTGATCGCGGGCCGGGCCAACGGGTTCCCGGCGAAGCGGTGCGCCACCGCGGTGCGCGCCGGGGTCGAGTCCTACCGCGAGCGGATGCGCGAGTTCGCCGGGGCGCGCACCCTCGACGTCTGGTACGCCCGTGACGACTTCGACCAGATCGCGGCGCTGCTGCCCGAGCGGCCCGGCAAGGCGGACGAGCGGCGCGCCACCCGCGCGGCGGCCAAGGCCCGCACCCGCACCAGCCTCCAGGCGGCCGCCAAGCTGACCCGGGTGGTCGACGGCACACCCCGGATCGTCTCGGATCCCCCCTTGATCACCCCGCTCGCCGAGCTGCTGCCCGGCGCCGAGGGCGAGGGCCTGGCACGGATGCTGCGGACCCTGGTCGACGACTACCGGTCCAGCCTGACCTCCGAGCGTCGGCACCTGCTCAGCCGGTACCACGTGGTCGACATGGCGCGGAAGGTCGTCGGGGTCGGCAGCGTAGGCACCCGCTGCTGGATCATCCTGCTGCTCGGCCGCGACGACGGCGACCCGCTCCTGTTGCAGGCCAAGGAGGCGGGGGAGTCGGTCCTCGCCCCCTACTGCGAGGCGAGCCCGTTCCAGAACCAGGGCGAGCGGGTGGTGACCGGACAACGGCTGATGCAGGCCGCCAGCGACATCTTCCTCGGCTGGCAGCACGTCACCGGCCTCGACGGCCGCGAACGCGACTTCTACGTACGGCAGTTGCGGGACTGGAAGGGCATCGCCCGCCCCGAGACCATGGACCCCGGCACCCTGGCCCTGTTCGCCCGCCTGTGCGGCGCCTCACTGGCCCGCGCCCACGCCCGCTCCGGCGACCCCGTCGCCATCGCCGCCTACCTCGGCCGCCGCGACACCTTCGACCGCGCCCTGGTCCGGTTCGCCGAGTCCTACGCCGACCAGAACGAACGCGACCACCGGGAACTGGCCGACGCCGTCGCCGCCGGCCGTGTCACCGCCAGGACCGACCCGGCGGCATGACCTCGGGCGACGCACCCTCACCCGCCGAGGGTGACGACGGGAGCCGCCCAGTGGATCAGGCTCGGGGTGTACGGCTGCGCGCCGCAGCCCGTCGAGGAAAGGGAGGCCACCATGGCCACCACCAGCCGTCCCCAGCATCGGGAGAGGACGCAGACCGCCGCGACCGGCCTGACGCTGTTCGCCGGTGTGATGCTGTTCATCGCCGGGATCCTCGATGTCTTCCGGGGAATCATGGGGATCGCCGAGGACGACGTCTACGTCTCCACCCCCAACTACATCTTCAAGTTCGACCTGACCAGCTGGGGCTGGATCAACCTGCTGTTCGGGGCCATCGCCCTGGTCGTGAGCTTCGGCCTGTTCACGGCGAAGACCTGGGCGCGGGTCATGGGCGTCGGCATCGCGGCCCTGCTGCTGATCGCCAACTTCCTGTCCATCCCGTACTACCCGGTCTGGTCGCTCACGCTGATCGCGCTGTACGCGTTCATCATCTGGGCGCTGTGCGTGGTCCGGAAGGACCCCATGTCCGATTAGCGAAGGGGGAACACCATGGACTACCCCCTGCTCGACGTGTTCTGGACCATGCTCTGGTTCTTCCTGTGGATCATGTGGCTGATGCTGCTGTTCCGCGTGGTCGCCGACATCTTCCGGGACGACGCGCTCGGCGGCTGGGGCAAGGCCGGCTGGACACTGACGGTGTGTGTGCTGCCGTTCCTGGGCATCCTCGGCTACCTGGTCGCCCGCGGCCGGGGGATGGGCGAACGCGAGCTGAACCGGGCCCAGGACCGGGAACGGGCGTTCCGCGCCTACGTCCGGCAGGCCGCCGCACCGGAGCCGAGGACGCCGGGCACCAAGGCGGACGAGCTGGGCCGGCTGGCCGCGCTGCACGACCGGGGCGCCATCACCGACGCCGAGTACGAGCGGGCCAAGTCCAGGGTCCTGACGACCTGACGAACCCGACGCGGAGGCGGACGTGGACGGTC
This sequence comes from Streptomyces muensis, assembly GCF_021474425.1. Taxonomy (GTDB): domain Bacteria; phylum Actinomycetota; class Actinomycetes; order Streptomycetales; family Streptomycetaceae; genus Streptomyces; species Streptomyces muensis. The sequence goes on from NZ_JAKEIP010000033.1 coordinate 43,662, forward strand.
TGAATGTGCTGCCGCTGGCCGTGACCATGATGATCGGCCCGCAGATCATGTCGGCGATCATCTTCGTCACCGCCCCCCGGGCCGTCCGCGTCTCGCTCGGCTTCCTCCTCGGCGTCGCCGTCGCCGCCACCGTCGGCACCGCCATCGCCTTCGGCCTCGCCTCGGCGTTCGACCTGGGCGACCCCGACGACGGCGGCTCCAGCGGCAGGATCATCCAGTACGTGCTGGTCGGCCTCCTGGCCGCGGGCGCCCTCAAGAACTGGATACGGCGGGAGACCATCCAGCCACCGAAGTGGCTGGGCACCCTGATGTCGGCGGACGCCAAGCGGGCCCTGAAGGTCGGGCTGCTCGTCATCCTGCTGATGCCGTCGGACATCGTCGTCATGCTGACGGTGGGCACCAACCTGGCCCAGGCGAACGCGAACTTCGCCGAGGCCCTGCCCTTCGTCGCGGCGACCGTGCTCATCGCCGCGCTGCCGCTGCTGTCCCTGCTGCTCTTCCACCACCGGGCGACGGCCGCCATGCCGCATGTGCGGGACTGGATGAACACGCACAGCTGGCTGATCAACATCGTGGTCTGCGTGATCTTCATCGTGCTGATCCTCGTCTGACCGCCCACCCGCCGTGGGTGATGCCGTCCCGGGCCGACAGGCGCAGCGTGGAGAGCGTCAGGCTTCGAGTGCCGCCGTGGCCCCACGGCGGCCGGCATGTGGAGGAAACCGTGGACTATCCGCTGCTCAACGCGTTCCTGACCATGCTCTGGTTCTTCCTGTGGGTCATGTGGTTCGTGCTGCTGTTCCGGGTCATCGGCGACATCTTCCGGGACGACACCATGGGCGGCGGAGCCAAGGCGGGCTGGACGGTCTTCGTATGTCTGCTGCCGTACCTCGGCGTCTTCGTCTACCTGATCGCCCGCGGCCGCGGGATGGGCGAGCGCGACGTGCGCCAGATGCAGCGGCAGGAGCAGGCGTTCCGCTCCTACGTCCAGGAGGCCGCCGCCGGCACCCCGGCCACCGGTGAGGCCCGCGCGACCCGCGTGGACGAACTGACCAGGCTCGCCGGGCTGCACGACCACGGCGACATCACCGACGCCGAGTACGAGCAGGCCAAGGCGAAGGTCCTCGCGGGCTGAGTCCTCGCGGGCTGCGCGAAACCCGGCCGTCACCGCTGCGGAGCCGGCGCCCTCACTCCGGGAGCCGGCGGAACTCCGCCACGCGCAGCCCGAGCGACTGGAACCGGACCAACAGGCCGTAGAGATGCGCCTCGTCGTCGACCGGGCCGTACAGCACGGTCTGGCTGGGGACGACGAACGTCTTCAACTCGGGGAACGCCGTGGTCAGCTCGTCCGACATCTCCCCGTCGACGCGGATCTCGTAGCGCATGACCTCAATGCTGGGCGACCGGAGGCGCGGTGGCATCACCCGGGCGAGGTGACACGTCAGAGCAGTCCGAGGTCGCGGGCATGGCGGACGGCCTCGCCGCGCCGGGTGGCGGCGAGCTTGCGGTAGATGCTCTTCAGGTGCGTCTTCACCGTGTTGACCGACAGATGCAGATCGGCGGCGATCTCCTCGGTGGACATCAGCTGGGCCAGCCGTTCGAGGACGTCCTGCTCCCGCGCGCTGAGCGGCTCCGGAGGCGGCGGCTGCGCGCGGTGCGGCGCGAGCGTGCCGGTCAGCCAGGTGTGTTCCCGGGCGAGCGCGGGCCGGCGCAGCAGCCGGCCGAGCCACGGCCCGGCCTCCAGGAACGGCCGTCTGAGCTGGTGCGGACGGGCCGCCGCCAGGGCCCGCAGCACCAGGCCCTCCGCGGCCGGGGAGTCACCCCTCGCCTCGAGGACCTGCGCACGGGTCAGCAGCAGCCACACGTCGACGGCCGGTCCCTGGTCCCGGGACTCGGGGAGCGCGTCGAGGATCCGCAGCGCCCGTTCACCGTCGCCCGCGGCCACCCGGGCCCGGGCCTCGGCCGCCCGGCTCTCCGGGCTGTGCAGCGGCTGTTCCTCGAAGACCTTCACCGCCGCCTTCGGATCGCCGTCCGCCAGATGCGCCGCCGCCGTGGCCATGGCGATACGGTCGCTCACCCACGGGGAGGGCTCGGCGGAGCCCAGGGGCTGCCGCGTCATGTCGTCGAGAGCCGACAGCGCCGCCCGGGGGTCGCCCCTGGCCACCAGCATCCGGGAGCGCAGGATCGCCAGCTCCACGGCCATCAGGGGATCGCGGGAGGCGGCGGACGTGGCGGCCGCCTCGTCGAGATGGTCCTGGGCCGCCGTCAGGTCGTCGCGGTCCACGGCGACCGCGGCCAGCACCAGCTGGGGCATCCCGGTGCGGTACGCCACCGGCAGCCCCGAACGCTCCGCCTCGGCGACCGCCCCCCGGGCATGTGCCTCGGCCTGACCGGGCCGGCCGTGCAGGAAGTCGATCAGCGCCAGCCGGCCCAGGGCGTGTTGCGAAAGTCCCGTCGTCCGCCCGGAGGGCGGGCCGGGCGGCGTCATGGGGGTCCCCCCGCGCGAGGTTGTTCGAGCGTGGGGGAGCGTGCTCTCAGCGTGCCGGGCGGAAGCCCTCGTACTGCTTGTACGTGGGCTTTCGTCCGGTGCGGCGAGAGTGCGGGCCAGGCGTCGCCCGGCAGGCGGGACTTTCGCAACACGCCCTGGCGCCTCGTGCCGGGGGAACGCCGTCGAGAGCCCCTCGGCGGCGGCGTCGACGGCGGCGGACAGTGTGCCGCGCGCGGCGTCGAAGCGGCCTGCCCACAGTTGGGCCGAACCGAGGTCGGTGAGCATCAGGGCCGTCAGCTCCGGGCTGCGCTCCAGCCGGTCGGCGGGCAGGGCCTGTTCCGCCTCGGCGGCGTCCCGCGCCGCCGTCTCGGCCAGGTCCGCCGAGCCCACCACCCGGGCGGCCAGCACCCGCAGCACCGCACAGCTCAGCCGCGTCGCCGCGGCGTCGTCGGTGCTGTCGGCGCCGAGGTCCGGCAGGTTCTCCTCCGCGCGCCGCAGATACGTGACACCCCGGTCTACGTCGTGGTGGGCCAGCTCGCGCGCCGCGCGCACCAGGTCGGGCGCGGGACCGGACGCCTCCGGTGCCATCCCGGCGAACAGCGCGTCCAGCCGCTCGGCCGCCAGCCCGGTCAGCAGCCGGCCGATCGCCAGCTGGCCGACGAGCTCGGTGGCGGCCAGCTCCCAGTCACCTGCGTCCGCCGCATGCCGCAGCGCCTCGTCGAGCAGCCCCGCCCGGCTCAGCCACTCGGCGGCCCTGCGGTGCAGCTCCGGCTCCAGGCCCGGGTGGCGCACCCGCAGACGCACCCGGAGGATCTCGGCGAAGAGCGAGTGCAGCCGGTACCACGAGTGCCCGAGGGGCTCGACGAACGCGTTCGCGCGCTGCAGCGTCTCCAGGACCGGCTCGGCGTCGTCCCGTCCGGTGAGGGCGTTGGTCAGGTCGGGGTGGGTCCTCTCCAGGATGCTGGTGCGCAGCAGCAGGTCCTGGGTCTCGGCGGGCTGGGCGCGCAGCACCTCGCCCAGGAGGAAGTCGGCCACCGTGCTGTGCCCGGCCTCGAAGTCGTCCAGGAAGCTCTCCGGGTCGTCGGCCCGCTGCGCGGCCAGGGCGCACAGCCGCAGCCCCGCCGCCCAGCCCTCGGTGCGTTCGGTCAGTGCCCGCGCGGCCTCGGCCGACAGCGGCAGCCCGTGCCGGTCGACCAGGGCCGCCGTCTCCTCGGCGCGGAAGGCCAGGTCGTCGGCGCGGATGTCGACGAGTTCCCCGGCGGCCCGGTAGCGGTACAGCGGCAGCAGCGGCTCGGTGCGGCTGATGACCACCAGGCGCAGTCCGTCACCGGCGTGCCGGAGCACGAACTGCAGCTCGTCGGCGACCGCGGCGGATTCGGCGACCCGGTCGAACTCGTCCAGGACGAGGATCACCCGGCTGTCCCGTTCGTTCAGCCAGGCCGCGAGCCGGGCCAGCAGCGAGTGGTCCACCTCGCCGGGCCGGGCCGGACCGCGGATGTGCTCGGGCAGGGCGATCCCGTGGTGCCGCAGCGCGTGCAGGACGTACGACCAGAAGACACCGGGCGCGCTGTCCTGCGGCTCCACGGTCAGCCAGGCGACGGCCCCCGGTGCGCGGGCCGTGACCCAGTCGGCGACCAGCAGCGTCTTGCCCGCCCCCGCGGGCCCGTCGACCAGGGTCAGCGGCCGGCCCGCCCCCTCGTCCAACTGCTCGACGAGCCGCTCCCTGCGGACGAACGTCCCCGGCACGCTCGGCACGGTCAGCCGGGCGGCGAGCACCGGGTCACCGCCCGGAGTCACCCCCGCCCCGACGGAACGCCCGTCACGCCCGTCACGCCCCTCACGGCTGCCCGAGCGGTACACCACCACGTTCCGATCCTCGCCCCGGCCCGAACCACCCGCAACCGGCGCCCTGGGGCAGCGGGGCGCGGCCCTAGACCTCCACGCCCAGCATCCGCCGCAGCAGATCCCGCAGAGTCAGTCGCTGTTCCTCCGACAGCCCGGCCAGGGGCTCCCGGGCGAAGCGGAGGGAGTCGCGCAGGCTGCGGGCGACCTGGCGGCCGTCGTCCGTCGCCGCCGCCAGCTTCACCCGGCGGTCGGCCGGGTCCGGGCGCCGCTCCACCAGGCCCCGGCTCTCCAGGCGGTCCACGATGCCGGTCACGTTCGACGGCTCGCAGCGCAGCCGCTGGGCCAGCTTCCGCATCGGCAGCGGCTCCAGCGACAGCAGGCTGAGCAGCCGCGCCTGCGCACCGGTGAGCGCGTGCTCGGCGGCGGCCTCCTCGTACTCCTCGTGGTAGCGGGCCACGACGGAGCCGATGAGGTCGACGACCTCGAGGGTCAGCTCATCGGGGCGGCGGGTCTTGGGTGGAGTGGCCATGCTCTCAGCGTACCCCCGTTACTTGACATCATGAAATATTCAGGAGCATGGTTGTTTCAGATGCTGAAGTAAATTCTGGAAAGGCGCACTGATGACCAACCGCGAATGGCACCTCCTCTCCCGCCCCGTCGGCTGGCCCAAGGACGAGGACTTCGCCCTGGTCGAGACCGAGGTGCCCGCGCCCGGTGAGGGCCAGGTGCTCGTACGCAACAAGTACCTCTCCGTCGACCCCTACATGCGCGGCCGCATGTCGTCGGCCAAGTCCTACGTCGCCCCCTTCGAGCTCGGCAAGGTCATGCAGGGCGGGGCCGTAGGCGAGGTCGTCGCCTCCAACGCCGAGGGCATCGCCGTCGGCGACCACGTCCTGCACTTCTTCGGCTGGCGCGAGTACGCCGCCGTGGACGCGAAGAACGCCGTCAAGGTCGACCCCGACGCCGCGCCCCTGTCCACCTACCTCGGCGTCCTCGGCATGACCGGCCTCACCGCCTACGCCGGCCTGCTGCGGGTCGGCGCCTTCAAGGAGGGTGACGCGGTCTTCGTCTCGGGCGCGGCGGGTGCCGTCGGCAGCCAGGTCGGCCAGATCGCCAGGCTCAAGGGCGCCTCCCGGGTCATCGGCTCGGCCGGCTCGGACGAAAAGGTCAAGCTCCTCGTCGAGGAGTACGGCTTCGACGCCGCGTTCAACTACAAGAACGGCCCGGTCTGGGAGCAGCTCAAGGAGGCCGCCCCCGACGGCATCGACGTCTACTTCGACAACGTCGGCGGTGAGCACCTGGAGGCCGCCATCGGCGCGCTCAACCTCCGGGGCCGTGCCGTGATCTGCGGCATGATCTCCCAGTACAACTCGACCGAGCCGACCCCCGGCCCGCGCAACATGGTCAAGATCCTCCAGAACCGCCTCCGCGTCGAGGGCGTCCTGGTCGGCGACCACTACGACCTCCAGCCGCAGTTCGTCTCCGAGGTCGGTCCGTGGGTGGCCGCCGGTGAGCTGAAGTACCGCGAGACGGTCGTCGAGGGCATCGAGAACAACCTGGAGGCGTTCCTCGGGGTCCTGCGCGGCGACAACACCGGAAAGATGATCGTCAAGCTGTAGGCACCCACCAGCTCTGGTGCTGTATTTCCGGCATGCGGTAACTTCTTTCCGAAATCTGTCGCGATCGTGGGCGCGAGTCGCGACGGACCGAGGAGGAAGACACCGCATGTCCATCCAGCAGTCCGACGTCCTGTACACCGCCGTCGCCACCGCCGAGAACGGCCGCGACGGCCGGGTCGCCACCGACGACGGCAAGCTCGACGTCGTAGTGAACCCGCCCAAGGAGATGGGCGGCAGCGGCGCCGGCACCAACCCGGAGCAGCTGTTCGCGGCCGGCTACAGCGCCTGCTTCCAGGGCGCCCTCGGCGTCGTCGCCCGCCAGGAGCAGGCCGACATCTCCGGCTCGACCGTCACCGCCAAGGTCGGCATCGGCAAGAACGAGGACGGCTTCGGCATCATCGTCGAGATCTCCGCCGACCTCCCGAAAGTCGACGCCGCGACCGCCAAGGCCCTCCTTGAGAAGGCCCACCAGGTCTGCCCGTACTCGAAGGCGACCCGCGGCAACATCACCGTGACGCTCGTCTGACACGCTCGTTGCACCGGCGGAGGCCGCACCCTTGGACGTAGGGTGCGGCCTCATCGGCGGTGGGCGCGACGTCCTAGGGGCGCGGGGCTGTACTGATATGCGGCTCCGCCGCGCGGGCGCGACCAGCCCCCACCGGGCCGCACCCGCGATACGACCGAACCCCCCGAGCTATTAGGCGCACGCACCGGGCATCACCCCGCGAGCGCCGCCGAATGCACCGCCCGCACAAACCGCCCGTTCTCCGGAGCAGCCCCACCAGGAAACGCACACCGACGCCGGGTGTACCCATAAGCCAGCCCAGCGCGGGGATCCGCAAACGCCTGCGACCCCCCAGCCCCACTGTGCCCGAACGCACCGGCACCCAGGAACGGATACCACGTGTCAGCCGTAGCCTGAAAACCCAGCCCGTACGACTTGTGCGCCCGCGCCACCAGGTCGTACCCGGTCGAATGGATCTGCCCGACCTCCGCGACCGTGTCCGGCTTCAGCAGCGGCGGCCGCTCGCCCAGCTCACTGATCGCCGCCGCGTACATCCCGGCCAGCCCCCGCGCGGACGCGACCCCGCCCGCCGACGCCGGCCCGCTCGCGCGCACGGCACGGGAGTTGGCGTAGTCCACCAGCTCACCCGGATCCGGCACATGCGTGTTGAACGCGATCGACGACAGGGTGTGCGGCCCCTGCGGCACCGAGTCCAGCACCGCCTGCTGCTCCGGCGTCGGCGCCATCGGCTGCACCGAGCGGAAGCGCGGCTCCAGCTCCTCGGGCAGCCCGAGGTGGAAGTCCAGGCCGTACGGCGCCCGCACCCGCTCCTCGTACAGCTCCTGGAGCGTACGGCCGGTGGCACGCCGTACGACCTCACCCGTCAGTGCGCCGATGACGAGCGCGTGATAGCCGAAGGCCGTGCCGGGGCGCCAGAACGGCCGCTGGTCGGCGAGGCGTTCGGCAATCGCGCGGTCGTCGGCCAGCTCGTCCCGGGTGAAGCCGGCGTCGAGCCCGACCAGCCCGGCCCGGTGCGAGAGCAGCTCGCGCAGGGTCACCCCGGCCTTGCCCTCGGCGCCGAACTCCGGCCAGTAGTACGTCACCTTGCGGTCCGGTTCTAGCGTGCCGTCCTGGATCAGGAGCGCGACCACCAGATGGGCGGCGCCCTTGGTGGAGGAGAACACGCCGTAGAGCGAGTCGGCCTCGCAGCCGTCGCCGGCCCACAGGTCGACGACCTTCCGGCCCTGCACATAGGCGCACAACTGGCCCTCGTAGTCGGGCAGTTCACCTGCCACGAACGCGGCGAACTCCTCCCGTACCGCCTCGAAGCCGTCCGCCACGCTGCCGTGGATCCGCTGCGTCATCCGCTCTCCTCATCTGGTGCCACTGGCCTGCGCCATGCTGAACAACGCCCGTCCGACCTGGGCGAACTCACCCTTCGGATGATCCCGGAAGAGCGGCTCGGTGCCGAACAGGACGGCTTCCGGCCCGCTGACCACCGACGCCCGGCCCGCCGCGTCCGCCGGCCCACCGGAACCGTCCTGCGACGGCCGCCAGTGCCCGGAGACCAGCGGGTTCCCGGCGCCGTAGGCCTGCTCGACCCGCACGTCCGGGCCCAGGTCGGTGAACCACACGGGCGCGTACACGAACCCGTGGTCCGGCGCACCGGACATCAGAAGGCTGCCCGAGTTCCGCACCCTTACCACCCCGTTGGCGTCCCCGTTGCCCTCGACCGGCTTCACCGCCAGCAGCCCCGCCGCCGCGTTCAGCTCGGCGCCGGTGACGCCCCTGCCGACGAGACCGTGGCCGTCGAGGAAGGCGTCCAGGGCGGTGCGGGCGGCGGCGCTCAGATCGCCGTACTCCAACCCCACCGACACGAACAGCACGTCCACCGACGACCAGTCGAACCCGGCGTTCAGCACGTCCGCCGAGACCGGCGTGACCTCGAAGTTCATCTCCCGCAGCGCGAACAGCTCGCCCGCGGTGACGGCGGCGGCGACCCGGGTGCGCTGGAGCGGGGCCGTGCCGGTGAGCCGCGTCGCGTGGAAGGCGACGTCGTAGCGGCGGGCGGCCTCCCCGGCCTGCAGCCGCGCCGAGCCCGGCACGATCGCACTGCCGTCGGCGGCCCGGCGCGCCCGGACGCCCTCGCGGAGCAGGGAGTTGAGCGCGGCGACCTCGTTCGGGTCGTCGAGCCGCAGCCGCAGATCGCCGCGCGGCGCGACGTACGCGACCGGGGACGCCTCACGGACCGGGCGCAGTACACCGCCGTACGGCATGCGCGGCAGCGTCCGCACCGTCGCACCCCACAGCCGGCCGAGGCTCCAGCCCGAGATGTCGTACATCGCCGACACCTTGTCGCTGATGTCCCGCCCGTCCGCGAGGAGCACGTTCGCGAGCCCGCGCTTGGCCTGGTGCATGTCGACGACGTACGAGCCCCTGGCGTACGTCCGGCCGCCGAGCCGGAAGGAGCGGGTGGCGCGCATGACACGTACGTCGTTGGCGAGGAGGTGGTCGACGAGGCGGGCGGCGGCCGTGGTGCCCGGGGCCGGGATGACGTACGCGCGGGGGAAGGTGGTCGTGTAGACGTCCTCGGGGCCGATGCCGGGGACGCCCGGGACGGTCTGCGGGGACACCGGCACCTGCGCGGCGCCCGCGGCTCCCCGCCGGAAGACCTCGATCTGGTCGGCGACCAGCGAGGCGCGCCTGGTGCGGACGAAGTCGAGGGTGGCGCGCAGGGCAGCCCCAGCGGTTTGTGGGTTCGGGCTCCGCTTGATCCCTGCCGGTGTTACGGTCTGGGTCCCGGCGCATGAGTTCGTGAAGGCACAAGCCCGGCATAGCCGGTGGACCCGGTTTTGTGCGGACGTCGAGGGCGTCAGGTGCGGGGCACAGTCAACTGCCTCTGCCACCCGACGGGTGGCTGGACGCGTACGTCGCATCGCAGCCAGCGGTGACCGTAGCGCAAGCCTGCCGCGCCCAAGCGGTGGGCAGTTGACGAACAGGTCGTACCCCTGTTCACGAGGTGCGGGTACGTTGGTGGGCACATTCACGGTGCCGTTGACGTACCCGCACCAGTCCCACGTCATCGGCGCGAACCCTGGACAACCGTGAAACGCATCGCGGTGACGAAGTCCCGGTTCATGTCGAAGCCGTTCGCGTTCGCGCGGGTTCCGGCGATACGGCCGTCCGGGTTGGCGGTGATGTTGAAGTACAGCCGGCTGTGGGCGAGCAGATCGCGGGTCTTGGCGTCCTGGGCGGTGGCCAGCCGCCGGATGAGCTTCAGGGAGGCGTCGGTGCCCTCCCACTCGTCGCCGTGGATGTTGCTGTTGACGAAGACCGGCGCCTTGTAGGTCCGCTTGATCTCGGACGACTTGGCGGCGAGGGCCGGCGCCCGCTCGATGAGCTCGCGCATCCGTGCCTGCGAGCGTGCCTGACGGGCCGTCTCGGGACCGGTGACGGTGACGAGATACAGCCGGTGCCCGCCCGCCGACCGCCCCGCGACCTCGACGCTCACCCGGTCGCCGAGGGCCTGGAGGCGGTTCAACTCGGGCGCGAGGGCGTGGTACGGGGTGAGGCCCAGCTTGAGGGACTTGTCGCCCGGGTTCACCGGGTCCGGGCCGAGGACCTGCTGCCGGGGATAGCCACGCCCGTCGTCACCGAGCGTCGCCTCCGCCTCCGGCGCGGCCCCGACGCCGGTGAGCGCCCGCTGGGCCGCGCTCAACGGCGCCCGCGCCACCTGCTGGTCGAGCGCGGCCTCCCGGTGGACCGGGGGCCGGGGTTCCGCCGCGCCGGCGTCCGGGCCGAGGAGCAGGGAGCCGGCCGTGGTGACGGCGAGGGCGATGAGCGGAACGGGTCTCGCAGGAACGGTTCTCGTGTTGCGCACGCGTACCTCCTCCGGGAACTTCCTGAGATCGGTACGGCGAGGTGTACCTGTTCGACTCAACCGCAACAAGAGGGAGTTGGTGTCACGGATGCCCCGGATGGCGCATCCGAGCGCCGGAGCGCGGACCTGCGGGGGAGGAGAGAGGGCCGCGACGAACCGGTGCGGGACCGCGGTGACCGGGCGCCGAAACGGCCGTGACTGCCGTGTGACACGGCCCGACTAGAGTTCGGGCCATGCGCGATCTCGGGACCGGATTCAGGTATCTCCTCAAGGGCCAGCGATGGGTGGCCCGGCACGGCAAGCAGTACGAGTTCGGGCTGATCCCGGGCCTGATCACCCTGGTGCTCTACGTGGCCGCCCTGGTCGCGCTCGCGATCTGGGGCGAGGCCTTCGTCTCCTGGTCGACGCCGTTCGCCGACGACTGGTCGAGCCCTTGGCAGGGTCTCTTCCGCGGGTTCCTCACCGCCGTCCTGTTCGCCCTCGGCCTGCTCCTCTCCGTGATCACCTTCACCGCGGTCACGCTCCTCATCGGCCAGCCCTTCTACGAGAGCCTCTCCGAGAAGGTCGACCGCGACGTCTCCCCCGACGGCACCGTCCCCGTCTCCGGCCTCCCGCTCTGGCGCGAACTGCTGATCTCGGCCCGTGACAGCCTCCGCATCGTCCTGCGCGCCGCCCTCTGGGGAGTCCTGCTCTTCGCCCTCGGCTTCATCCCGGTCCTCGGCCAGACCGTCGTCCCGGTCATCGGCGTCTTCGTCACCGGCTTCTTCCTCACCGAGGAACTCACCGCGGTCGCCCTCCAACGCCGCCGCGTGGAACTCCCCGAGCGCCTCACCCTCCTCCG